>JAEYVW010000069.1 GCA_023429365.1 Bacteroidota bacterium | reverse complement strand
CAGGAAATTCAGGCTTATACCGCCTACCCTCTGTTTTACCCCAAAAAAGAAAAGCCCTGGTGGCAAAAAATAACTACGCTATTCTAATAATTCACTTTCTCATGTATAAAGGTTGAAACTGCCCCGCGGTTTCAACCTTTCGTTTATATGGGTAAAATTTCACGATACCTTATACGCTGTACGCCCGATAACACTAACTTTAGTTCTCCAATGATAGCGCCTGCATTTGAAATTGGGCTTGGTTAAAAAAATGGCTACGACATTCAATGCCTGGATCCGCGGCCATTCGGGATGTATCTACTTTATTAAGTTATATGAGGATTCTTGTTATTCAACAGAAAATGACAGGTGACGTATTGTTAAGTACTGTGATCTGCCAGGCCATAAAACTGACTTACCCCGACGCTGAAGTTCACTACCTGGTTCATAACAATACGACAGACATTCTTCTGCATAATCCTTTCATCGACCACATCATCTCGTTTGACAAAACAAAATACAGGACCGTTTTTTCACTTTCAGATTTTGGTAGAACATTAGCAAGGAATAAATATGACGTTGTGATCGATGCTTATGGCAAATGGGAAAGTATCATCATATCCAGTTTTTGCAAAGCCAAAAAGATCATTGGTAAGAAAAAATGGTACACCAGGTTTTTTTATACCCATACTGTAGCCGCAGCGAAAGGAACGAGTAATGAAGCCTTGCTATTTCGTCTCGAACTCGCCGCGATGGTAACAGGACAAATCGCACCCATTCATTTTCCAAAAATATACCTGACAGATAAGGAAACAGAGGACGGATTGAATATCCTGCATCAGCACCTGACTGGCGGCCAGCAGGCCGCTATGATCAGTGTTCTGGGCAGCAGTGAATCCAAAAGTCTTCCACCGCCCGTTATGGCGCAAATGATTGATTATGTCGCTTCCAAAACCGATTTTGCCTTATTATTTAATTACCTGCCGTCGCAAAAAGAAGAGGCACGCATTATTTTCGACTTATGTAAACCAGAAACACAGCGTAGAATAATTTTTGATTTATATGCACCGGGCCTTAGAGGATTTGTGTCGATATTGACACATTGTAAAGCTTTAATCGGCAATGAGGGTGGTGCTGTCAATATGGCTAAGGCTTTAGGTGTACCGACTTTCTCCGTTTTTTGTCCCTGGATCCCAAAAACGCTATGGGATATGCTGGTCGACGAAAACAAACATGTAGCAGTGCATATCCAGGATTACTACCCGGAACTCTACCCGGAAAACTATGACCCTTACGCAATCAAAAAACAATATGCGGAGTATTACAAAAAACTATCGTTTGACCTGATGAAAAACAAACTCAAGGTTTTCCTGGAAGATATCAGGACCGCAGAACCTGTTTGACTTTTTCCACGATTATCTCAGGAGTAATTCCCTGCATACACCCTTCAGCCCCGTGCTGTGGACATGGTTTATTTCCAAAAACGGATGAAGGCCGGCATGGCAAATCCTCCTGTATCGCATAGTCATAAGGCTGTCCCCACCCATAGAATCCAAGAAAAGGATGAGTGCCTCCCCATATCGAAACAACCGGCACACCATATAAAGATGCAAGATGCATATTTGCGGAATCCATACTGACCATTAAATCAAGCTGCGAGATCAGTCCCAGCTCATCCTTAAAATTGCACCTGCCGGCTATCGAAAAGATATTCTCACTAAGCTTTGACCATTCCTCCAATACAGCAGCCTCCTGTTTAGAGCCAAACAACAAAATCTTATAACCTTCACCTGCAAGCATAGTGGCGACTTCACGCATTTTTTCCAGGGGATAGAGTTTGGCTGCATGTTTCGCAAAAGGGGCGACTCCAACAACCTTTTCTCCTAATTGTTTTGCAAAAGGAAATACACCTTCTGTCATTTCCGTATGCCTTATCCCCTCTTCCAACACCAGGTTAACTGGATAGCCAAGCGCGGCAAAAACATCAGCGTATCGCTGAAAACCCGTTTTTAATGGTCGCAATTGTTTGTCACGAGGCCGGGTTAATGAAGCCTTCTCCTTCCGGCCCTTATCAATAACGGCGATTTTGTTAGGACGAAGAAAAAAACGTAGCAACTTTGACCTGATCACATTATGCAGGTCTGCAACGGCGTCGAAAGGAATCTCCTCCCTGATCTTTTTGCTCAAATTTCTTATACCCCATACACCTTTATACTGTGCTTTAAAGTCCACACCATAAAAATCAAGTCTTTCTATATCATCAAATAAAGGCCTGCAAAATGCCTGGGAAATAACCGTGATCCGCAGCCCGGGGTATTGCTTAAGCAAACATCTTAAAACCGGAACAGTCATGGCCACATCGCCGAGTGCTGAAAAACGGAATACGACAATATGTGAAGGAGTTTGCAATCAACTATTTTTTCGAGCCGTACAACACCGGGTTAAGGCTTTCATCGTTATACATCTTCATCTGCCTGTAAACTTTCATGTACTTATTTCCCTGCCGGTAATCATCCAGTAGTTGTTGTATGGCTGTACTTAAATCAGTGTGCTGGGTAAGCAACACATCCAACTTTTGCTGGCATTTTTGGATATGCGCATGATCGGCGTCAGTTCTATCAACTTCAGCCTTCATGTGATAGATCTTCAATTCCAGGATTGATAAGCGGTCAATAGCCCAGGCTGGACTTTCAGTATTAATCTTGGCGCCGGGTTGAATTTTCACATCCCGGTATTGATCCAGGAACCAGCTATCAATATATTCAACCAGGTCTGTTCTTTTCTGGTTGGATGAGTCGATCCTTCTTTTGATCACCAGCGCTTCCACGGGATCAATTTCGGGGCTACGTATAATATCTTCCAAATGCCATTGCACCGTGTCGATCCAGTTTTTCTCAAAAAGCAGGTTCTCAATACTGCCGGCTGCATATGGATTTTTCATCACGGAATCCACGTCATCAGTAACATGATAGTCCGATATGCTCCGACGGAAAATCTCTGCCGCTTTCGAAATGTCCATACAATTAATTTAAAAACAAAAATAACGAGAGTTGAATGAAACCTGAAAAATCTTCGGAAGGATGGCGCACGGGCGCAATTCAAATTTTCGCTTTAACCGATGAAAAGTTCTTCACTCCGGCTGGGTTCAAAACCTTATTACCTTAGTAACTTAAAAGCACAACAGTAAATAACCTTATTACCTTATTTTTCAGTGGGATAAGGGAATAAGGTTGGGTATTGTTAAAAATGACTTTTTACTGCGGTAATAAGGTTAACCAGAGGTTATTAATGGTTACCTGCATAAATTGATCTAGCGAAAATTTTAGATGCACCCTTTTCAAATTCTCAATCTTTCAAATTCTTTACATTTATCAAATGGAATTGTCAATCACGATCATTATAGTCATCATCACGGTACTGGTATCTATCGGCGCATTTAATAATCAGAAGATCATGGAGGATCTTATTTTTTATCCGCCTGCAGTCAGCCAGCGTAATCAATGGTATCGATTTTTTAGTTGCGGTCTTATTCATGCGGATTGGGCGCACCTGATCTTCAATATGCTCGCCCTTTACCTGTTTGGTCGTACGGTTGAAGTCCAGTTCGCGGAGATTTTCCAGGAAAAAGGGAAATTCTTATACCTGCTAATGTATGTAGCGGCCCTGGCTGTTTCTATATTACCAACCTATTTTAAAAACAGGAACAATTACCACTATCGAAGTCTTGGTGCTTCAGGTGCGGTAAGTGCTGTCATTTTCGCGGGCCTGCTGATCGCGCCGTACCTCGAGGTATTTATATTCTTTATCCCGATTCCGATTCCTGGGTTTGTTTTTGCACCATTGTATTTGATCATTTCAGCTATCCTTGATAAAAAAGGTAGTTCCAATATAAATCACTCCGCGCATATCTGGGGAGCTCTGTTTGGACTTGCCTTCGTTATTATTTTGGGTAAACTTGTTGCGGACTTTGACGCGATTTCCTATTGCATCGAAGGAATCAAAATGTATTTACAGGCGAAGGGCTGGACCTAATCACTAAGACCTTTTTAGTTTTATCGGTGATCTTAAACCGGTCGTCAATGCGGTGTCCTACCACCCAGATGATCTTTTTGTCAGATTCAAGCACCCAGATGTTTTCTTTTTCCGTTTTCGAAAGTTTTTGATCGATAAAAAAGCGTGACAGCTTTTTCTTTTTCTGCATGCCCAACGGATAGAAATAGTCACCCTGTTTCCACCTGCGAAGCAAAAGCGGGAATTTTATCGCATGCGCGTCAAGACAGGCATCCTGGTTGGATGTAGAAATATTTGTGTTACCCGTCTCTTCCATCGATAATTGAAAACTCTTCATCGCGCATTGGGCAAATGCCTGTCCTTCCTCGATCAAAACAGTCTCTGATAATGCTGGCTGCAAAGGAGCAATGACCAGCCATTTCCGGTTCCTGATAACCTGGTGTGACGAAGATTTCACATATTTCCCTGAATCGCTATCGAGCAAAGAGATCACATCCTGTGTTTGGGCGGAACTAAAGTCATAATTCCTGATGATCTCATAGACAATGGTCTGAAGTGGCTCCCGTTGCTTCAATTTCAAAACAGGGATATGAACTTCATTTCCTCTTCTTTCCAGCAGTTGCTTTTTATGGGTTTCCAAAGCCTGCTGGTAGAGTTGTTCGATCTCCCTGAAGCGATCGATATTGGTCAGCACATTTTCACTGGCACCCGGAATCGATTTTTCTATCATCGGGATGACCTGGTTGCGAAAATAATTGCGGGTATAATCGTCCTGTTGGTTGGTGTAGTCACTTACAAATTCAAGCTGATGTTCAGCCAGGAACTCCTCCAATTGCTTTCGACGGGCGAATAACAGCGGCCTGACAATCGAACCTTTTTTGGGCTCAATACCACGCATACCCTTTATTCCAGTGCCACGAAAAAATTTCATGAGCACCGTCTCGATATTATCATCGGCATGATGCGCCGTCAGGATATACTGGTAACCGTTTTTCAACCTGATTTCTTCGAACCATGCATATCTTAGGTTGCGGGCAGCTTCCTGGGTTGATAGTTTATTCTCCTGAGCAAATTTTTTGGTTTCAAACTTTACAAGATGAAAATTCACGTTGTAGCGCTGTGCCAGTCCGCTAACAAATTTTTCATCCCTTTCACTATCCGTATCACGCAACTGGAAATTGCAATGCGCGATAGAAAAATCATAACCTGCCTGTTTGCATAACTCGCATAATACCACAGAATCCACCCCACCACTCACGGCCAGCAATAACCGGTCACCTGAAGTAAAAAGCCGGTTAGCCTCGACGAAATTTTTATATCGTTGCAATAAACTCATGAATAATTATAGCAAATCTCCCATTCCCACATTTCCACATCCCCACATTCTCACATCTCCACATTCTCACATCTCCACATTTCCACATTTTCACATTCCTAACTCCTCCCACGCCCCCTTCAACTCCCCATACGCATGCCTGTCGCCAGCTTTATGGGTTTGTTCCATCCCTTTTTCATACCAG
>JAEYVW010000249.1 GCA_023429365.1 Bacteroidota bacterium | reverse complement strand
AGTATTGCCACAGTTTTTCCATCAAGCTTTCCCATAAAATAAGATTTAAGTATGAACACATAGGTTGACAGGGTAAGGGTACAAAAACCAGACCCGCCTCAAAGTGGGGAAACGTTGTTTCCACGATGGTGATCAGAAAAAAACGTCGCAAGTCCGGTTATCACAACGGGGTATTTAAGTCTTTGTTTCGTCAATTTGATCAAAACTGCATGATGCAGAAAATTTAATTTAACCGTCCCGCCGCGCCGGGACACAAATTGTGAGTTATGAACGCTTTAAAAAACAAAGTTCAACTGATCGGGTATCTCGGCAATGCGCCGGAAGTCAAAACCCTTGAGAGCGGCAAAAAGGTAGCCAATTTTAATGTCGCCACGAACGAAAGTTACCAGAACGCCAAAGGTGAAAAAGTCACCGAAACGCAGTGGCACAGGGTAGTAGCCTGGGGTAAGGTGGCAGACATTGCCGCGAAGTATCTCGACAAAGGAAAGGAAGTCGCCATCGAGGGAAAACTTGTCAACCGCAGCTACAACGACAAGGACGGAAACAAAAAACAGGTCACCGAGATCTATGCCAACGAACTCCTTTTACTCTCCAAACCCGTCAACGCCTAGGTTTTAAGCCACGGATTACACAGATTACACAGATTCGATTCTCTGTGTAGTTCGTGGCACAAAATATTACCATGGAAAATTTATTATTGAAAGAGGAAACATACCAAATTATCGGTATTTGTATGGATATACATCAGATTTTGGGTCATGGATTTTCAGAAGCGGTTTATAAAGATGCAATCGAGTTAGAAGCTAAGGAAAAAGAGATGATATTTGAAAGGGAGAAGGCCTATAATGTATATTATAAAGGCACCAAGCTGTGTCACAAGTTTATTGCGGACTTTGAATTTTTTAATTCAGTAATATTGGAGGTGAAAGCATCGGATAAGGGAATCGCTGATGATCATATTGCTCAAACTTTGAATTATATAAGAGTATCTGGAAATAAAGTCGGGTTGATAGTTAATTTCGGAAGGAGGTCCTTGCAGCAAAGACGCCTTATCTATTAATCTCTAATCCGTGCAATCCGTGTAATCCGTGGCTAAATAAAAATCAGGTGGTGGAAGTAGATAATTCGGAAAATATAATGTTCAATCTGGCGGTGCAACTGGTTAACAGGAGTTCGCGTAATATTTTTCTTACAGGAAAAGCAGGTACGGGTAAAACAACATTTTTAAAATACATCCGCGACCATTGCCCCAAACAACTGGCCGTGGTAGCGCCCACAGGGGTGGCAGCGATCAATGCAGGAGGCGTTACCATTCATTCTTTCTTTCAACTTCCCTTCACACCCTTTGTACCAGCTGCCGGTGGATTTAATCATGACCCCAACGCCGGGAATATTCAAACCCTGCTCGAAAGCCAGCGACTCACCCGGGAGAAAAGAAAAGTCATCCAGGAACTGGAATTACTGATCATCGACGAGATCAGTATGGTCCGTTGCGATGTGCTGGACGCTATTGATGTACTAATGCGACATATCAGGCACCGCCATTATGAACAGTTTGGTGGTGCACAGGTATTATTAATTGGTGACATGTACCAGCTCCCACCCGTCGTACCGGAACAGGAATGGCGGATACTGTCAGGGTATTATAACAGCCCCTATTTTTTCGACAGTAAGGTCATACAACACCAACCGCCTGTATATATCGAGTTCAGCAAGATTTACCGGCAAAGTGAGGAGCGGTTTATTCAACTTCTCAACCGGGTGCGAAACAACGAGATGGATGCTGAAACGATCAATATCCTGGAAAGCTGTGTGCAACCCGGATTCCGCCGGTCGAAGAATGACGGCTATATCATTCTTACCACGCATAACCGGAAAGCCGATGCTACCAATGAACTGGAGCTGGGCAGGCTTTCTTCCAAACTTTCGATTTTTGATGCGGAGATCGAAGGTGAGTTTTCTGAAAAAGCATATCCCGCCGATGAACGGCTATACCTCAAAACCGGTGCCCAGGTAATGTTTATCAAGAATGATGTCGAGAAAATCAGACGCTATTATAATGGTAAGATCGGTGAGGTGACGAGGATCGAATCGGATAAGGTCTTTGTGAAATGCGCTGATGACGCAACGGAGATCGAGGTAAAAAAGGAAACCTGGCAGAATATCCGGTACGTCCTGGACCAGAAAACCCGGAAAGTGGATGAGGACGTGCTGGGCTCATTTACACAATTCCCCCTGCGACTCGCCTGGGCTATCACCATCCACAAAAGCCAGGGACTCACCTTTGAAAAAGCGATCATTGATGCTGGCGAGGCATTTGCACCCGGCCAGGTGTACGTGGCGTTGAGCCGCTGTACCAGTTTATCAGGAATGGTGTTGGAAACCCGGGTCCGGCCAACCAGCCTTACCCTTGACAACCGGATCGTGGCTTTTTCAAAAAGAGAACAGGACACTCAGACTATCGCGGAAGAGTTGAGGGAGGCCAGTAGAAATTATGAATTATCGCTGCTTAAAACACTTTACGATTTTAGTCTTAGTAACGCCACTTCCGGCGCATTGGTGGAGTATGTCCTGCAGCATAATACCTCTTTCACGGAAGGGACACCAGAATGGTTAGGCAGGCTCCAGGAATATGTCCAGGCTATGCACGATGTAGGCGCCAGGTTCCAGGCTCAATTGCAGGGCATCTATTCAAGCCAGCCCTTTGATGACAAGAAAGCAAAGGAAAGAGTACAGGCTGCTGCGCCTTATTTCAAAGAAAAACTTGAGGAGTGCATTGATTATATTCATGGTTCAACAGCTGGTACCGACAGTGGCCAACATGCCAAAGAGTACAATGATTCCCTGAAAGAGATCTTCGCGCAGCTAAGCTTGAAAAAGCATTTGATCCTGGGTCTCGCTAATGCTTTTACCGTTGAACAATACCATTCCCTGAAGCAGGGTTTCAGGTTACCAACTTTCTCGGTGAATTCGTATGGATCTTCCCAATCCCGGGAACAGACACCTCACCCGGCCTTGTATATGCAGCTTAAGATGTTAAGGGATGAGCTTTGTTCCAAGTCGGGTCTGCCTATTTATATGGTTGCGGGCAGTAACACCATTTTTGAGATGAGCAGGTATCTTCCCCAGACCCTGTCTGAACTAAAAAGTATTAAGGGTTTTGGCAAGGCAAGAATAGAAAAATACGGCCAGTCATTTTTAGATATCGTCATTTCTTATTGCCAGAAGAAAGGCCTCTCTTCCCTGGTGGAAGAAAAGCCGGCAGGAAAAAAAAAGGTTGCAAGCAAAGAGCCCAAACCGGGCAAGACGAATACAAAAGCTTTGTCCTTTCAAATGTTCCGGGAGGGTAAGTCGGTGGAACAGATCGCCACGGAACGTAACCTCAAGACCGGCACCATACAGGAGCATCTTGCGGGGTATATCGAAAAAGGCGAGATACCGGTGGAGTCGCTGGTAGAGGGCGGTAAGATAAAAATGATCCAGGCGGTGATTGACGAATTGGAAGAGCCGACACTTACCGATATCAAGGGAAGATGCGACGACACGGTTAGTTTCGGAGATATCAGAATGGTGATGGCCGCCCGCAAATCTTTACTTCAATCGGGTGATACTGCACTTTAGCCAAATCCAAACATCTGCACCCGCCTGTCCAAATTATTCACATTTATTCCATAGGATTTGTTACCTAAAAGTTTATATATATCTTTTCATATCAAATAATATATGATAACCCCATCCAGTGCAGACTATCGCACTATCAGCGATCACAATTTCGCCGTCGTCAGGCAAAACATCATTAACGATCAAAAAGGTTTTTTCGCACAACAGCCGTATCAACCAGGAGATATAGTGACTAGTTTCTCTGCAAGGGAAATTGTTACTGAGCCCAATTATCTCACCGTTCAGGTTGGTATTGGGCAACATATCCTGTTGCATCCCGAACACCTGCAATACATCAATCACAGTTGTGATCCCAATATCTTTTTTGATACGCATGCGATGCATATTGTGGCACTCAGGCCTATCGCTGAGGGGGATGAGATGACATTTTTCTATCCTTCCACAGAATGGGATATGGCGCAGCCATTTAGTTGTCATTGTGGAACTGTACGATGCCTGGGACAGATACAGGGCGCTGCCTATATCAATGAGGGTATCCTACAGCAATATCAGCTTACACGTTTCATACAACAACAACTACATGATCGTTCGAAAAAGGGTAAAAGAGCTTAAGAAGCGGGAGGTTAAGAAAGCGGCCGATCCTTTAGAGAAACTGAAGATCTGGATCCTTTATCCTTTTCTCGAAACAGAAGATCCCAACCTTCAATACTATTATGATTTTTCCCAAAGCCAGCAGGAGTACAGCAAGGTATTCACAGAGCTGAACGCTGACTGGACCTGGCAACCGGTTACCATGAAAAACTTCAGGGAAGTAATCAGCGGCATCAGGAAAAAATCAGGAAGAAAAATTCCCCTCGTACTAAACCTCTGTGATGGTGATGAGATCAATGGAACACCCGGGGTTTCGGTCATACACGAACTGGAAAAACAAAGGTTAATCTATACGGGTTCTGATGATTATTTCTATAATATCACTACTTCTAAGATCCCGATGAAAAAGGCGTTTGATGAAGCTGGTGTGTCAACGGCAAAATGGGAAGTGATAGACAACGAAGCCTCGATTGATGGTATTTGCCAGCGCCTCGGAGCACCATTAATTATCAAACCAGCGGTTTCAGGTGGCAGCATGGGAGTATCGGTGAAAAATGTAGTGTATACAGAAGATGAATTAAGAGAGCGGATCAGGGAGATCAGTGCCGGCTACCGCGG
>JAEYVW010000417.1 GCA_023429365.1 Bacteroidota bacterium | reverse complement strand
GATTTAGGATCTGTACCAATTAGTTTCACCTTGAACGTGTCACCCTCGCGTACGATACCTTCCAGAGTTTCGAGGCGTTTCCAGCTTATTTCAGAAATATGTACCAACCCTTGTTTGCCGGGGAGGAATTCAACGAATGCACCAAAAGGCATAATCGATTTTACTGTAGCATCATAAACATCGCCGACAGTAGGTACAGCTACAATTCCTTTGATAATAGCGACCGCGCGATCAACGCCTTCTTTATTTACACCAAACACGCTCACTTCTCCCCTGTTGTTCTTTTCTTCGATATTGATGGTCGTTCCGGTTTCACGCTGCATTTCCTGTATCACTTTTCCGCCTGGTCCGATCACCGCACCAATGAATTCGCGATCGATATACATCTTCACCATACGTGGTGCATGCTCTTTCACATCCGGGTTTGGTGCCGGTATGCATTTGTACATTGCATCCAGGATATGAAGACGGCCACGGCGTGCCTGCTCCAGTGCCTGCTGCATTACTTCCATGCTTAAGCCATCTACTTTAATATCCATTTGTACACCACAGATGCCATCCCTGGTGCCGGTCACCTTGAAATCCATATCACCCAGGTGATCTTCATCTCCGAGTATATCTGTTAGTACAGAAAATTTATCACCTTTTGTGATTAATCCCATCGCAACACCGGAAACGTGTTTGGGAATCGGAATACCAGCGTCCATCAGTGCAAGGGAACCAGCGCAAACAGTAGCCATCGACGATGAACCATTTGATTCAAGAATATCGCTAACAACCCGTACAGTGTATGCGAAATCATCCTGCGGCATCATCTGCTTTAACGAACGCATGGCAAGGTTGCCATGACCCACTTCGCGGCGGCTCTGCCCCCTCATCATTTTCACTTCACCCGTCGAGAATGGAGGGAAATTATAATGCAGGTAGAATTTTGATTCAGTTGATTTGGCAGCGCTTTCAACAAGAAGTTCGTCCAGGGCGGTACCCAGCGTCACTGTTGTGAGCGATTGCGTTTCACCGCGGGTAAAAAGGGCCGATCCGTGAGGAGAAGGAAGTACATTCACTTCCATATCGAGAGCGCGAACGTCTTCGAGACCGCGGCCATCGAGGCGGACTTTCTCGTCCAAAATCATATCGCGCACGACATAGTATTGCAGATCGTGGTAATAATTGTTAGCAAGTTTCTTACTCTGATCAGGTAACTCCTCTCCTTCTGGCAGGCCAGCTTTGAGGTGCTCCATCAGCTCGTCTTTTATTGTTGAGAACTTTTCACTGCGTTCGTGTTTGCTGAATTTGCCTTTAGCAACTTCATAGACTTTTTGTTTTGCAAAAGCAGTTACTTTTTCTTCCAGTGCAGGGTCAGTCACCGGCTTTGGATAATCTCTTTTTGTTGTAACACCTTTCAAAGCGCGAAGCTCTTCCTGTGCTTTTACCTGTATGCGGATCGCATCATGGGCCACCTGGAGAATTTTCACCAGTTCAGCTTCGCTGCATTCTGTAGCTTCACCTTCCACCATCATCAGGTTTTTCTCAGTAGCGGCAACTATAAAGTCAACGTCTGAGTTTTCCATCTCGTTGCGGCTTGGATTGATCTTCAGTTCGCCATTCACTCTTCCCACTCTTACCTCAGAAATGATCTCTTTGATGGGAATATCGGACACAGCTAACGCAGCTGATGCAGCCAGGCAGGCAAGTGCATCAGGCAGTACCTGGTCGTCACTGGAGATGAGTGATACCAGTACCTGCACTTCGCATAAATAATCATCCGGAAATAAGGGACGGAGGGCACGGTCGATCAAACGGCTTACCAGCACTTCATAGTCATTCAGTCGGCCTTCTCTTTTGAAGAATGAACCGGGTATACGCCCAGCAGATGCAAATTTTTCCTGGTAGTCAACCGACAGCGGGAAAAAGCTTTGTCCTTCTTTAGGTTCCCTGGTTGCTACCACGGTAGCAAGCAACATACAATTGCCCATGGAAACGGTAACAGCACCGTCGGCCTGGCGGGCAAGCCGGCCGGTTTCAATGGTGACCATCCGGCCACCGCCTATATCAAATGTTTTACGAATAGGTTGTTGTAACATAATTTTCGAAATTTAATGCAAGCAATTTTGAGACCTGCAATTTGAAAGAATGAAGCTGCGGGGCGCAGCAAAATGGTGGTAAAATATCCGGGTACCAAAAACAGTTATTCCCAACATCAGTGAAGAGGTTGGGAATATCGTTTATATAGATGCTGATCTTTTTTCAGACTGACCTCAGAATAAAAGACTTCCTAACTCCCCTCAACAGGGGCAGTGCCTTATTTCCTGATGCCTAACTTTTCGATCAGTTGACGGTAACCGGTAAGGTTGTGTTTTTGCAGGTAGTTCAAAAGACTTTTGCGTTTACCAACCATAATCATCAGGCCGCGGTGAGTTGAAAAATCTTTCTTGTTTTGTTGCAAATGCTCGCTGATCTGGCTAATGCGTTCTGTCAGTTGAGCAATCTGGCCTTCAATCGATCCGGTGTTAGTAGCTGAACCACCAAATTCTTTGAAAATGCTAGCTTTTTTTTCTTTTGTTAAAGGCATCTTTGTCTTTTTTAAAATTTCATCCGATTTTTATCCTAAATATTTTGTGGCGGCAAAGGTAAGGCAACTAAGCTTACCGGCAAAGAATGGCAGGGTCAAAATTGCCTGCCAAAGGGCAAATTAACCCGTTTTCAGGTTTACCGGCCTATTTTTGCGGGATGGAATTTTCAGAGGATACCCGCAACATACTGGGCCTGCAGCTTCCCACCGACCCGAGATGGGTAAACATGGCCGAAAAATCACTGGAAGAGATACTTACCGACCATGCCTACTGCGAGCAAAAAGCAGCGCTGACATGCATTTCGCTGGTACAGCGTTACAACGATAAAGAGAAGCTGGTGAATGAATTAGCTCCTATCGTCACCGAGGAATGGGGACATTTCCGGCTGGTGCTGGCCGAATTACAAAAGCGCAATTTAAAACTCGGAAAACAGCGCAAGGATATGTATGTGAACGAGTTATTAAAATTTGAGAAAAAAGGCGGCAGCCCCGAAGACCGTTTTCTCGACAAATTGCTGATGATGGCCCTGATCGAAGCCCGCAGTTGTGAGAGGTTCAAACGACTGAGCGACGGGCTCAACGATGAATATCTCCGCAATTTTTACCGCAGGTTTATGGAAAGCGAAGCAGGACACTATACCCTGTTTATCGACCTGGCAGAAACTTATGTCGACAAAAACAAAGTCCGTCAACGCTGGAAAGAATGGCTGGACTACGAAGCCGGAGTTATGGAGGGGTTGGAAGTTAGGGGGGATAGGATTCATTGAGGAATTGGGGTTCGGGAATTGGGGACTTCCGACATGTTAAGTGTCCCTGTCTGGCATCTACCATTCAGTATCAAAAATCCAGTATCCAGCATCCCCCACCTTCGCTAAAGCTTTGGCGGGCAAGCCTACACCAGTTCTTAATCCACCAACTCTCTCACCCCATCTCCCACCTCCGATGCGAAAACGTCCGCAACATATCCAATCTTTTCTCTGAAGTGTTGGCTAAGATTAGTGGAATAATCGTCAAACCGGTCTTTTCTCACAAGTGCGATGGCACAGCCGCCAAAGCCGGCGCCGGTCATTCTTGCTCCGATACAACCGGGATAGGTCTTCGAAAATTCGACGATGGTATCTAGTTCAATTCCTGAGACTTCATACAACTCCTTTAAGGATTGGTGTGATTCATACATCAGTTGTCCAAACCGTATTAAATCGCCACTTAGTAAAGCACTCCTCGCCTGTTGCACCCGTTCGTTTTCAGAGACCACATGCATTACCCGTTTTCTCAATACGGTGTCGTGCAGCAAGTGTTCATGTTCCCGAAACCTGGCTACACTGATATCACAAAGATCAGTTACATCCAGTTCCTGTTTTAAGATCTTCAATGCCTGTCCACACTCGGCAAATCGTTCATTATACTTCGAATCAGCAAGCGTTCTTTGTTTATTGCTGTTGATGATCGCCAGGACATGATCACCGATCTGCAACGGGAGATATTCGTAGTCAAGTGTGTCACAATCGAGCAGAATTGCATGGTCCTTCTTTCCCATTGCTACAGCAAACTGGTCCATGATACCTGAATTAACACCGATAAATTCATTCTCCGCTTTTTTACCATGCCTGGCCATCGAGACCTTTGAAATATTCAAACCGAAAATTTCATTGAGGGCATACATGGTCAGTATCTCTATCGAAGCGGAAGATGATAACCCTGCGCCAATGGGAAGATCGCCGTAAAAAAACATATCAAGGCCGGATATAACGTGATTTTCCTGCAACAACTGATGGATGGCACCGAGGGGATAATTAAACCACTCCCTGCCCGTTTTAGAATAAGATGTCTGGAGATGCAACTCAGCCGTTTCCGGAAAGTTCAGACATTCAAACCGCAACATCTTATCAATATTTCTTGATACCGCCAGGTAAGTTCCCATCGAAATAGCACATGGCATTACGTTTCCTCCGTTGTAATCAATATGTTCGCCGATAAGATTTACCCGTCCGGGGCAAAAGAAAAAAAACTCGGGGTCACTATGAAATCGTTTGCGAAAATTTTCAGCGAGTTCCTTCTTTGTCATTGCTATGTCCTATTTTTAAAAATTGAAGTTAGGAATAATCCTTATATGTCATTACGAAAAGACATTGAAGACAAACCTTAAGAAACTAAATGAAAAACCTGAACGGGCAATACTGCTTTACGCACACAAATGGTGAAGGAATTTACTTATTCACTTTAAGAAACGAGAAAGGCACCAGCGTTAGCATAACAAATTATGGAGCTATTATCACTTCTTTTATTTTGAAAAATCCACGATACGGATCGAAGGATATTGTTTTAGGCTTCGACAAAGTAGAAGACTACCTCGCTGAAGAATATCTCGTCGGTTATCCCTATTTCGGATCGGCCATTGGACGATATGGAAATCGCATCAAGAACGGTGAATTCCATATCGATGGAAAAAAATATACTGTTGCCAGGAATAAAGGTAACGACCATCTCCATGGTGGTATCGAAGGGTTTGACAAAAAAGTATGGGAATTTGAATCAGGAAATGATCAGCAGCTTAGACTTAAATACCTTAGTCCCGATGGCGAAGAAGGATACCCGGGAAACCTTGAAGCGGTCATACATTTTGAACTTACCAACGACGATGAACTTATCTACGAGTATTTCGCGACGACCGATCAACCAACTGCCGTCAATCTTACCCATCACAGCTACTTCAACCTGGATGGTAAGGGGCATATTGGTTCGCAGCAGGTAAAGATCAACGCCTCTTCTATCCTAGAGCAGGACGATAATTTTGTGGTGACAGGAAATGAAATTCCGGTGGAGGAAAATCGTTATGATTTCAGGAAATTTAAACGTATCGATAAGGATTGGGATGCTGCCGATGGCTACGATCAGAGTTTTGTATTAGATAAAAATGATAATAGTTGCACCCTGGCTGCCGAAGCTTATTCTGAAACCTCACAAATAAAACTGGAAGTCTACACTACCGAACCGCTTGTTCATTATTATACGGGCAAATGGATTGCACCAATGGTTGGGAAGAATGGTGACTCATACGGGCCTTTTTCAGGATTTTGTTTTGAAACGCAAAAACACCCGAATGCGATCAACATTCCTTCCTTTCCTAATACCATTTTGCGGCCGGGTGAAAATTATTATACCAAAACGGTTTACAAGGTTATTCATTAATCGCCTGTGCTGAATTAAAATATTCCAGTTCTTCTGTCAGATCGAGGAATGGGTATTTGTCCTGCAGCGATTTTGCCCTGGCCGCGCTGGATCGCAAAAACTGGCGGTGGGCTTCTGTATTTGGCTGAAAAGCCCTGTGTTTGCGGGCAAGGCTAATTTTCTTCATCTCTTCCATCAACAGTTTTGCTTCATCATTCATGCAGCTACCGACGAATTTCTGCAAGACGAAATCGGTAGCCATATAATTTGGATGTGCAAGGTCGATATCGTAAAACCGGTAATCGCGGAGTACGTCGATCACCAGTTCATAAGCAGGGAAATAATATAGCCGGTCAAATTTATTGACCATATGATGCACGGCTTCGATCAGCCGGGCTTTGCTCCTGTTGTTTTCCACTACCCCATCGCGCAGGTGACGAACAGGACTGACGGTGAAAATAATTTTTAATTTCGGATTGAACTGAAGTAACCGGTGCAAGCATAAATCAAGCGATTCCACGGTCTCGGGTATGGTCAGCAGATACTTTTCAAACCATTGGGCCGGAGCGCGATGACAGTTCGCGACTCCCACTTTGCCATTGCCCAAATTTGTATTATCAGCCATTTCACTGGTTCTTATTGCCTGATCAGTCAGCAGGTAGTAAAATGATGAGCCCAGTGTAATAATGATCCAGTCAGCCTGCTTTAAGAATTCATGAGCATTCTCCTGCGAAGCATTCATGTTGCGTAATGCTTCGAGTTTATCGATATGCGAAAAGCGGCTATGATGTTGCCAACTATTCCAAACCTCATTCAACTGGAAAAGATCGGCCTCAGTATATCGTTTGTTATCTGCATAAGAAATGAGACTACGGCATACACTGACCGGGTCAAATAATATTCCGTGCGGATTTTGAAGAATAGAAAATTTGGATTCCTTCAATGCAGACCCGATATGTTCTGTAAAACACGAACCGATCAATAATATCTTCTCCCGGTAATTGATCGGAACCGGGATCTTAGCAGGTTCGAAATTCAACATGAAATCCATGTGCTGCCTGTATAATTTTTAAGTTAATCTTTACTCTTACTTGTATATCGCGATCCAATCAAGTGAATACCTCCCCGGCCATTCTCAAGCTCTCCGCCAGCGCCTCTTTGTCCAACTTCGGAAGCATGTTCAGCTCACCAAAATACTTTATCATCCATTCGGAATCCATATTACCTACGAGCTCATCATTGGCCATGGGGCAACCGCCGATTCCTTTCAGGGCACCATCAAACCGTTTGCAGCCTGCACTAACCGCCGAGCCCAGTTTTTCTTTCCAGTTAGCTGGTGTGGAATGAAGATGAACGCCAATTTCTATCCCTGGCAATGATTCAACCAGGTAACTTGTGATATCATATACCTGTCCGGGCGTTGCGAGACCTACGGTATCCGCAAGCGAAATAATCTTGATATCAAGGGCCACCAATTTATTTACCCACTCAAATACGATATCCTCATCATAAGGATCGCCATATGGGTTTCCAAATCCCATCGAGATATAAACGACCAGTTCTTTGCCGCTTTTAATACACAGGTTTTGAATTTCCTCTACCCTTGTCAACGATTCCGCAATAGTAGAATTGGTGTTCCGCTGCTGGAAAGTTTCAGAAATAGAGAAGGGAAAACCAAGGTAACTGATCTGGTCAAAAACACTTGCTTCTGCGGCTCCTCTTGTATTGGCAATAATCGCGAGAAGTTTGCTACGGCTACCGCTAATATCCAGGCGTTGAACCACCTCGGCAGTATCCGCCATTTGGGGTATGGCTTTGGGTGAAACAAAACTGCCAAAATCAATGGTGTCGAACCCAACTTTAAGCAGGGAATTGATATAAGACACTTTTGTATCGGTGCTGATAATGTTTTTCCACCCCTGCATAGCATCCCGGGGACATTCAACCAGTTTGATCGTATTTGAAGTCATAAAAAGCAAAGTTAATATCAAACAGTGATCGGCGTCTTATTACCCCTACTCCGCCATGCGCTGTTTCATTGCTTCGTATAAGATCATTCCCGTGGCTACTGATACGTTCAGGCTTTCAAACTCAGCTTTCATGGGAATTTTTATCTTTTCATCACAGATCTTCATGAGCGCGGGATAGATGCCTTTTTCCTCGCTGCCAAGAACAATGGCGCAGGGTTCGGTGAAATTGCAATCAAAAATGTTTTTTGCTGCCGTCATCTCACTGGCGTACACCCTAATTCCGTTCATGTGAAGTTCGTCGATGGCTTTCATCAGGCTGTTGACCCGACAAACCGTGATCTTTTCCAGGGCGCCGGCAGATGTCAGAATCGCGTCTTCATTGAGAGCTCCCACTCCTTTATCCGGAATAATGATAGCATGAACGCCAGTGCATAGTGCAGTACGGGCAATGCCACCGATATTTCGTATGTCGGTGATCCCATCGAGGAGTAAAAAAAGTGGTGCTTCACCAGAATCAACAATAAAGGAAATGACCGATTGCAGATCCTGGTAATGTACACTGGATACCTGGGCAACACATCCGTCATGATTGGAGACATTAAAGCTATTCAGTTTGGCTACGGGTACGTAATTAATGGGAATATTATGCTGTGCAGCCAACTTTTTAACTGTGCTGATCTCCGGGCCCTGAGATTTTGAATCGATGTAAATTTTGTCGAGTTGTCGCCCGGTTTCGATTGCGTTGATAATCGCAGAAGGGCCGATGACGAGCGAGCTTTTCTTGGGGCGTTGGGGGTGCCTGAAATTTTTCACTAAGCAAAGAAACTACAAAAACAATTAAACAGGATAAATGATAGGAGGAGGGGATGGCTAAGCTATTCAAATGGGGCGACGATTCAAAATTGAAAAGCCAGTCAGACACTTAAAGCTTCTGACATCTAGTACCCCAAATCTCTAACAAAACAATGGGAAAAAAGCGGCAGGAAAATAGTTTTTTAATCCTGGGCAGAGTTCATCGCCAGTCAGACACTTAAAGCTTCTGACATCTAGTAACCAAAATTCCCGACAAACCCATCGGAAAAAAACTGTAGGATAACGTTTTTTATTTCCAGCCGAAGTTCATCGCCAGTCAGACACTTAAAGCTTCTGACATCTAGTAGCCAAAATTCTCGGGAAAGCCATGGGAATAAAACCGGTGGCAAATGTTTCTTTCCCGAAGCTCAACACGACAAATATCTTATCTTGATTTATTTTCCCTCTCCAACATCCACTTCACCTTCTGTATCGCCGCCACCGACATCGCATCAGTGATCCTCCCGTCTTCCACCATTTGCCAGGCTTCTTTAAACGGAAGTTTCTTCACTACAAGTTTTTCTGTTTCTTCCGGCTTCGCCTCGTACTGGCTAAGTTCCCGCGCGAGGTAAATGATGGCATACTCATCAGTTACGGAGTTAGAGAGATGCATTCTCAAAATCGGTGTCCAACTCCCCGCCTCCAAACCTGTTTCTTCAAGCAGCTCGCGCTGTGCTGATTCAAGTGGATCTATAGCCAGGGGACCTCCTCCCTCGGGGATCTCCCAACTATAAGCATCAAGCGTAAACCTGTACTGGCCCACCAGGTAGGTATTTAAGTTCTCGTCAAGTGGAACTATGCCAATGGCCAGGTTTTTAAAATGAACCTTACCATAAATCCCCTTCCCTCCATTCGGATTGATCACATCATATTCTGTAAGGTTGATCCATTTGTTATCATAGATCTTCTTCTCTCCCAGAACCTGCCATGGATTTTGCTCGCTCATGATTATTTATTTTTTCTTCCGCTAAAAAAAGAGCCGGGAAGACGGAAGTCGGTAAGTTTATTTCTTCCCGTCTCACCGCCTCCCCGGCAATTGTAATTTGATTTGATAATAGATCAAGTTATTATGATAATTGTTCTCCCCCAGCATCTGCCATATATTTTGCTCGCTCATGATTAATTATTTTTTTCTTCCGCTAAAAAAAGAGCCGGGAAGACGGAAGTCGGTAAGTTTATTTCTTTCCGTCTCACCGCCTCCCCGGCAATTAAAATTTAATTTGAAAGTAACGCCTGTAAAGTTGAATTAAGTTACCTTTTAACCGGCTAAGCTTTATTTAAGTCCAAACGCTTTCTTCACTTTACCAACATAATCCAGCTTCTCCCAGGTAAACAGTTCCACCTTCTTCGTTACCTTTTTCCCATCAGGTGAAATAAAAGTCTTTTCAACAAATTTAGGCTCGCGTCCCATATGACCATATGCTGCAGTTTCACTATAGATCGGGTTGCGCAACTTCAGACGCTTCTCTATAAAATAAGGACGCATGTCGAAAATTGACTCCACCACCCT
>JAEYVW010000403.1 GCA_023429365.1 Bacteroidota bacterium | reverse complement strand
TCATCAACCCGGGCAATACCCGGTTCTGGAAGGAATGGATCCAATCATTCAGGACATAAGCGTTGAACACCATGAGAATTGCCAGGAGCAACAGGAAATTGGCCATGCCATGAAAACCCGGCAGGTGTAGCAATATTCCCGCAATCAGGAAAGTGAGAAACCATTTATTCCTGAACACAGCTTTCTTCGGCTTCTCATATTCTTTTCCTTCCGGCTTCATAAAGCTCACAGCAAATACCGGGTTGAAGATAAAGGCTACGATCAGTGAAGCCGCCAGCGTCAGGATCAGGATAGTAGGCAAATATATCATGAACTTTCCGATCAGTCCTTTCCAGAAAAGCAATGGGAAAAATGGCGCCAGCGTGGTGGCGGTACCTGCCAATACGGGTATGAACACTTCACCTGCCGCCTCTTTCGCACTTCGCACAATCGGTACTTTACCATTATTATATATCCGGTGCGTATTCTCAATCACCACGATCGCGTCATCAACGATAATACCCAGTCCAAACAATAGCCCAAACAACACAATGAAGTTTAGCGTCACACTTGTCCCGACAATGGCGTCGGCCACCGGTAGAAACAGGAATGCCACAAACACGCTCAAGGGTACACTCAGGGCCACGAAGAAGGCGTTGGTAACACCCATAAAAAACATAAGGATCAGCAATACCAGGGTGAAACCAATGATGATGGTATTGATCAGTTCATGAAATGATGTTTTGGTTTGCTTGCTCTGGTCGCCGGTGATAACCACTTTCAGGTCACGCGGTAAATCCTCTTTTTGCTGCATTTCGGCTACTGTTGCCTTGATCTTATCTGCCGCTTCGATCAGGTTTTCACCCGCCCGCTTTACGATATTCAGCGTCACCACATTCTTTCCGTCGAGCCTGGCATAACTGTCTTTCTCCTTTATCGTATCTTTTATTTCAGCAAAGTCCCTGAGATAGACCGACGCACCCTGGGCACCACTACGAACCACGATATTTTTGAGATCCTCGGCGGAACTAAATTGCCCTTTGATCATCAGGGTGCGTTTCATATTTCCTGTTTCGATCAGGCCACCGGTGATATCCATATTCTCCCTTGATATTGCCGTTTCAATATCAGTGAAACTGATCCTTGAGGCAGCCATCCTGTATGGATCCACATTTACCTGGATCTCTCTTTCCGGCGCACCTACTATTTCCGCACGGGTGATCTCACTAAGCTCCTCAAAGCGATCCTGCATTTTATCTGCATACTCTTTCAGCTTTATCCCTTCATAGTCGCCGCTCACGTTCACAAACATGATCGGCATTTCACTAAAGGCGAACTCCTGCACATCGGGCTCAGAAGTAAGATCTGTTGGCAGGTCGGCCCTTGCTTTATCAATAGCGTCTTTTACTTTCTGGCGGGCGATATCTGTTTTTACATCCGTATCAAACTCAACGATGATCAAACTGTAATCGGCCTGGGATGTACTTTGTATCTTATTCACCTTAGCCCCGCTAATGCCTTTCAATTCCTTTTCTATTGGCCGTGTTACCAGGTTCTCGATATCCTTTGGTGAATTACCCACATATACCGTCGCGATGGAAATAGTAGGCACAACGATATCCGGGAACTGCTCCTTCGGCATGCTGTTAAACTTGATCAATCCATATATCGATATAATGATGGCAATGATATATATCGCGGTTTTATTATCGACAGCCCAGCTGGTAGGTTTGAATTCCTTAAAATTCTTTGTAACTCCCTCGATGACTTTCATCAGTATAGTTTTAAATAAATTTTCAAATCAGCTTAAGTCCTAGAGTATCGCGGGGCTTGCTGTAACAACCTGTCCGTCATAAACGGTCTGGTAACCTTCGGTGATAACCACGTCACCCGCCGCCAGGCCGGTTTTTATTTCCATCACCCCATTGTAGGATTCTCCTGCCACCACATTCTTCTTACGGGCGATATACTTGTCACCTGTTTTCTCAGCTACATATACGTACTTACCTTTTTCATCTGACTGCACCAGGTTTATGGCAACAGTGACCGCTTCTTTCGCGCGGTAGTCGAGTATCTTCATCGTGGCCAGCTGGTTTGGTTTCAGATCAGGATCGGAAGGAAGTTTTGCCTCCACGGTAAATGAACGTGTAGTTGGGTTCACTGCTGCACCAACCACATTGAGGGTTGATTTAAAAGGTGGCTTGCCCAATCCAGGCAACATCACTTCCACCGCATCACCTTTCTTTATCCTCGATGAATAATTCTCGGGCACCTCAGTCACAATCTTAATATTGCTATTGTTGACGATCCTGATTTGTCCCACCCGCGGATCAGCCGCGGTTTGCGGAGAAAAGAATTCACCAACTTTTACACTCACTTCATCAACCACCCCACTGATCTGCGCAGTAACATTTGTTTGTGAAACCTGTTCCTGTGCCGCACGTACCTGTGCTTCGCCGGCGTTTAGCTGGCTCTGCAGGGCATCAACTTCTGCTTTTGCATTGATCACATTTATTTCCGCGCCGATATTTTGCTTCCAGAGATTCTGGTATCTTTCATAGATTGTTTTTGCCTGATCCAGTCTTGCTTTTAAAACACCCGTTTGTTGTTGTGCTGCTACCAGTGACTGGCGGGCCAGGGCATCATCAAGTTTCAACAGGGTTTGTCCCTTTCTTACACGATCGCCGGCTTTTACATACACAGCTTTGATCACACCACCCATACCTGCCGGGGACACATAAGCAACATTATCAGCATCGATCTTTCCCTGCAGTTCGATATAATGCGAAAACTCCTGTACTCCGATCGTATCCAGCGACACCAGTTTCTGCGCCTGTACAGAAGAAGGATCGGCCTTGGCCAATTGCTCTTCTACCTGCCTGATCTGGGCATCGAGTCCGCTTTTATCTTTCTTCAGCTTCTCGAGTTTTTTCTTCAGGTCACCAACCGCGGCCGATTCATCTTTATTGCTATTCCCGCAGGCGGCTAATAAAAACACCAGCGATAAAGCGAGTGATATATTTTTAATCTTCTTCATAAAGTTTTGTTTATTGGTCAAGGTTATGATTTCATTTATAATCTGCCTGTAGCCTTCAGGAAATCTGTTTTGGCAATAATGGCATCATACAGCGAGTTGATATAATTGGTTTGCGCTGATTTCAATTCCGTTTGTGCGGTATTGATCTCTTCCTGCGAGCCGGTGCCTGCTTCATATTTCTTCCTGGTCTGGTTGAAAACATTTTCCGCCAGCTCCATATTCTTTTTTTGAAAGTCAAGCGCGGCAATGGCCGACCTGTAATTATTTTTCGCTACCTGTATATCATTGTCGATGGTAATCTTCAGGTTCTCACGTTCGTTGATACTTTGTTCCAGTTCCAGTTTTGCCTTTTGAATTCTTGCATTGGCCGCGAAACCCGTGAAGAGTGGAATGTTCAGGTTGAGTGAAACGGCGGAGATATCAAACCAGTCGCCTTTCTGAAAAAGATCGAACTTATCACGCTGTGCATTTTTGTTGTAATATCCGTTGACGGTAAGTGTTGGAATTTTGCTGAGCTTATACCGGCGGATATTATACTCATTCAGTTTTATACCCAGTTCGGCATATTGAAATTCTTTGCGGTCGTTATATTGGAAACCGCCATCATCCAGTACACCGTCGCGCACCTGCTCGTAATTGAGTGTGTCGGTTAACACCAGTTCGTGCTGTACCGGCATACCCATCAGCATTTTCAAACCCAGGTAACCATTTTCAACCTGATTCAGGGCTTTAATCCTTTCGGTTTGCAGGTTGGTGAGTGCCACGTTCACTTTGTCTACATCGAGTCTTTCAGCAAAGCCATTTTCATAAATGATCCGGGTATCGCGAAGCAGTTTTTCAAACCGGTCAATATTGGCATCCAGTAACTCTATCTGTTCTTTACTGGCCACCAGCTGATAATATATCTTATAAATATTGGTCCGGATCATCTCTTCGGTGATCTCTGCATTTTTTTCCTGGAACTTCAAAACAGTTTCGCGTGCCTGCAATCCCACAAACACCTGACCGTCGAATAAGATCTGGTTGAGCTGCACACCTACGGTGGCATTATGTTTCAGACCAAAGGCAATCTTTTCGAATGTGCCGGGTTGACCGCCAAAAAATTCTGCCGGAACCAGGCTTACGGGTAGTTTCGCATTGTAGGTGTATGAACCGCTGGCGCTGACCTGTGGCAGGGCTGCCGAAGTAACCTCCCTGTTTGTTGCCTGCTGTTTTTTTACTTCCAGCAAAGCGTTCTTTACCTGTACATTGTTTTTACTGGCATAGTCTATTGCCTGCTGAAGTGAGAACTCATGCCTGACGCCGGTAATTGTATCCCGTGTATTCTGCGCGAGTACCGCTACCGGTCCAAAAGCCAATGCCAGCAACCACGCCCATCGCTTATTTCCTCGTTTCTTCATGGTTAAGGTTTTTTAGTCGTTGTTGGTAATATTTCTGTATTAGTTTATGTCCTTTGATGGTGGCAATGCCATATATAAAATGGAGGAGTATTTCCTGCGATAAAGATGCCAGATCATATTTGCCAGGAGGGAACACGTTTACATTAAAGGGAATGATCAATGATTCAAGCCTGAACTTGCACATCACATCTACATTGATGTCCTCCCGGAATAACTCATCCTTAATTCCACGCTCAAAATTTTTTCGGATCAGTTCGGCCAGGAACTGGTCCTTGTATTGCCTGAACCGCTGGTATGTCCTGAAATGAAATTTCTCCAGGTCATTCAGCATCATGGGGTTCATGTTGCTAAGTTTCAGGCTCAAATGGTCCAGTGTCAGGAATACTTCATGAATGGCGTCTTTACCATTACTGCGACACCGCAAACATTCTTCCTCCATCTCCCCGATATAGTTCCCGATCACCACATCCACCAATTCATCTTTATCGGCATAATATTGGTACAGGGTCTTCTTCGACATACCCAGGCTGTTGGCGATATCATCCATCGACACCGACCTGATCCCATATTGTAAAAACAACTCTTCAGACTTAACCAGTATTCTCTCTTTAGGATCCATTTTTTAAATTGAGGGGCCAAAACTAAGGAAACTTTTAACGTAGCAAAAGTTTCCTATCCTTTTTTTTGACCAGTTAGCACATTTATTTACGGTTTCGAACACATGTTCGTTTAATATCTTTGTGTCAAACCTCCATGCATGAGCGATCAACTCAGTCCGGGGAAAATCCGGATGAAAAAGATCTTCCGCTATTTTATCCAGGGGATCATTATCCTTGCGCCCATCGTCATAACCGCAGGCGCGCTTTATTGGCTGTTTAACAAGGTGGATAACATTTTGCGGCCATATGTAAATATTCCCGGGTTGGGTTTTATCATCATCGTGGTTTTCGTGATCCTGGTAGGCTGGATAAGCTCCAATTTCCTGATGGGAAGCTTTATCAGTTTTTTCGATCAATGGATGGAACGAACGCCGGTTATTAAATTCATTTATTCCTCTACCAAAGATTTTTTTGAATCCTTTGCCGGCGATAAAAAGAAGTTCGGTAAAGCTGTGCTGGCCAATGTTTTCGCGGAAGATGTCTGGATCATCGGTTTTTTAACGGATGAAGAGATGGAAAAATTTGAAATGGGCGGTGAAAAAGTCGCTGTATACGTTCCTCAGGCCTACAATTTTGCCGGACAGTTGTATATCTTACCCAGGGAAAAAGTGAGGAAGATCGATTCGATCACTTCCGGTGAAGCCATGAAATACGCCGTTACAGGTGGGGTGGTTGACCTGGATGCTGAGCGAAGCAAACACGAACTCCGTTCTGACCATACAACCCCGTAACCTGGCCCCTCTTGTAAACATCGTGAATACTGCAAGATTCACGTCATTCAGGCAAGCAGTCAAAAACTACAAGAGGATGAAAAGAATATCGGCAATTATATTATTAGCGCTTTGCAGCCAGTCCTGTTTCTGCTGGGGATTTTATGGCCATCGAAAGATCAATCAATACGCCGTATTCCTGCTCCCGCCCGAAATGCTTATTCTTTACAAACCGCATATCGGATTCCTCGAAGAGCACGCAGTTGATCCCGATAAAAGAAGATATGCCGTTGCCGGCGAAGCCCCGCGTCATTTTATCGATATCGACCATTATGGTCAGCCGCCTTTTGATACATTACCCCGTAAGTGGAATGATGCTGTGGCAAAATTTTCGGAAGACACCTTGAATAAATATGGCATTGTCCCCTGGTGGTTGCAAACCATGCTCTATCGACTGACCAATGCTTTTAAAGAAAAAAACCAGTCGAGGGTCTTGAAACTCTCCTCGGAGATAGGTCATTACATTGCCGACGCGCATGTGCCTTTGCACGCCACCAAAAATCACAATGGCCAGTACACGAATCAAAAAGGGATCCATGGCTTTTGGGAAAGTCGCATTCCCGAATTGTTTGCAGAAAAAGAATGGGATTTTTTTATCGGCAAGGCACAATATATTAAAAACCCAACCGTATTTATTTGGGATCGTGTGTTAGAAAGTGCAGCGGCAGCTGACACGGTGCTTAAATTTGAAAAAGAATTGTCCCAACAGATTTCCGCCGATCAGCGATTTGCCTTTGAAGACCGTAATGGACAACCGGTGCGCCAATACTCTTCCTTCTATTCAAAACTCTATAATGACAAGTTGCGTGGAATGGTAGAGCGTCGCATGAGGCAATCCATTTTCGCGGTAGCTTCATTTTGGTACACGGCCTGGGTTAATGCCGGCCAGCCCGATCTTACCAAACTTACCCAAACAGAGTTTTCTCCCGAAGAATTGAAGGATTATGAAAAACTCAACAATGCCTGGAAGAACCGTTCGTCAAATGAGGGCGATCACGAATAACGGCTCGCTTTCCTGCTCTCCATCAAACATTTACAAGGCTAAAGGCCTCCCCTGAAACGGCAAATCAAACCAGGGAGGTCTTAAAACTTAGTTGACATAACGCTATCTTTGCGGCTTCATTAAAGCGACCTAACATGCTGGTAACGGACAAATCTGTGCTACATAATTTCAACGCCGGTCCTTCTATCCTTCCCCGTGAAGTATATGAAGAAGCCAGTCGTGCTGTCCTTGACTTTAACAATAGTGGTCTTTCCATTCTCGAGATCGGGCACCGCACTCCTTTATTTGAAGCAGTGATGGAAGAAGCCCGTGCACTTGTAAAAGAACTCATGAACCTTGACGATGATCACGAAGTGTTGTTCCTGCATGGTGGCGCAACCACCCAGTTCATGCAGATACCAATGAACCTGTTGAACGAAAACGATATCGCTGTTTATACCGAAACGGGCACCTGGTCAAACAAGGCTATTAAAGAAGCGAAAATATTCGGGCATGTGGAGATCGGCGGATCGGCGAAGGATACAAATTATACGACCATCCCAAAAAATCTGACGGTAACACCGACTGCGAGTTATTTACATATCACAACAAATGAAACGATCGCCGGTACTCAGTGGCATAATATTCCTTATGATCGCGGTGTACCCCTGGTGGCCGACATGAGCAGTGATATTCTTAGTCGGCAACTTGAGTTTAATAAATTTGACCTGATCTACGCGGGTGCCCAGAAAAATATGGGTGCAGCCGGTGTAAACCTCGTGGTGATCAATAAAAATATTACAGGCAAAGTTGATCGCACCATTCCTTCGATAATGGACTACCGCAATCATATCAAAGAAAAAAGCATGCTGAATACCCCACCGGTGTTTGCTGTATATGTTGCGATGCTCACCCTGCGTTGGCTGAAAAACAAAGGTGGCGTGGCGGCCATGGAAAAACTAAACAATGCCAAGTCTAAACTTTTCTATGATACGCTCGATAGCCTTCCCTTGTTTAAAGGACCCGTTGTAAAAGAAGACCGTAGTAAAATGAATGCCGTCTTTATAATGAATGATGATGGCCTCGAAAAAGAATTCCTGGAGCTTTGCAAGAAAGAAGGTATGTATGGAGTGAAAGGCCACCGCAGCGTCGGCGGCTTCCGCGTGTCGATGTACAATGCTTTACCAATTGAAAGCGTACAGGCCATCACATCCCTGATGAAAGATTTTGCTCAACGTCACGGATAATATTTACCAACTCTTATTTTAATTATTAATGGCATCAATCAGACCCTTCAGGGCATTAAGACCAAAACAAAACCTGGCAGAAAAAGTCGCTTCACGTCCTTATGATGTACTCAATAGCCAGGAAGCAAGAGAAGAAGTAAAAGACAATGCACTCTCATTTTTACACATTACCAAAGCCGAAATTGACCTACCCGAAAGTGTAGACGGACATAGTCAGCAGGTTTACGATAAAGCCAGGGAAAATCTGCGCGCTTTTTTAAATGACGGTACGCTTTTTAAAGAAAGTTCACCAGCGTATTATATTTACCAGTTGATCATGGATGGCCGGAGCCAGACTGGACTGGTTTGTGTGTCTTCAGTAGTTGATTATTTTAAAGGCCTGATCAAAAAACATGAATTCACGCGCCCCGAAAAAGAAAAGGATCGCATCGATCACATGAAGACCATCGAGGCGCAAACGGGAAATGTATTCCTGGCTTATAATAATGTTCATGAAATCGATCTGCTGATCTATAACTGGAAAAATTCAAAGCAGCCTGTTTATGACTTCACAGCAGCTGACGGTATTCAACATACCGTATGGGTAGTAGATGAGCAGAGCACCATTGATGAGATTACAGAATTGTTTGCCGAAAAAGTACCCGCCACCTATATTGCCGATGGTCACCACCGGGCCGCCTCAGCCGCGAAAGTGAGCGATGCCATGCCAGGTAATGAAGATGCCCGATATTTCCTGACTACCATTTTCCCGGCGAGTGAACTCGCCATACTGGATTATAACCGACTGGTAAAAGACCTCAACGGAATGGATGCCGACGATTTTATCAGCGCCATCCAGGATGAGTTTACCATCACTAAGACACTTGACCCTGTTAAACCATCGCAATTACATGAGTTCGGCATGTATTTAGATAAACAATGGTACATTCTCACTGCCAGGAAAGATACTTATACCACCGACCCGATAGGCGTGCTGGATGTAACTATCC
>JAEYVW010000374.1 GCA_023429365.1 Bacteroidota bacterium | reverse complement strand
CGATCCTGGAAGATACCGGTTATATGGCCCGCATTAGTTTTCTCACCGACCGTTTTATGCGGAGCGTTGGGCTTAATGGTAAGAGCGTGATGCCCATGATAAGCGGTTTTGCCTGTGCCATTCCCGCAGTGATGAGTGCAAGAAGCATTGAGAACAGGAAAGAAAGGCTGCTTACCATACTGATCACACCCCTGATGAGTTGTTCAGCCCGGCTGCCGGTGTATACCATCCTGATCGGGCTGGTTATTCCCAATAATTATTTGTTTGGAGTGATTGGTGTGCAGGGACTCGTGATGCTGGGCTTGTATCTACTTGGATTTGTGATGGCGCTCGTTGTGTCGTATGTGGCCAAATGGTTTATTCGCATTAAAGAAAGAAGTTTCTTCATACTCGAATTGCCCGTTTATCGTCCGCCACGTTGGAAGAACGTATGGCAAACCATGTGGAACAAAGCAAAAATATTTGTGGTTGATGCCGGAAAGATCATCATGGTGATCAGTCTTATACTTTGGGCGGGGAGTTCATTTGGTCCGAAGGAAAGAATGCACGAGGCAACTCTGCGATATGAGCAGTCGATAGCTGCTCCTGGAGCCGATACCATCGCCATAGAAAATGATTACGATAATGCGAGGCTGGAAAATTCTTATGTAGGACTAGCTGGAAAATCCATCGAACCCGTGATTGAGCCCCTGGGTTTTGACTGGAAGATCGGCATCGCCCTCATCACTTCATTTGCAGCGCGGGAAGTTTTTGTGGGCACCATGGCCACCCTTTACAGCGTTGGCGGCGATGAAAATGAAGGTCCGCTGAAAGAAAAACTCAGGTCGGCCACACGCCCCGACGGCACACCGGTATATACCCTGGCCACTGGTGTGGCCCTGATGCTTTTCTATGTATTCGCGATGCAATGCATGAGCACGCTGGCCATCGTAAAAAGGGAAACCCAAAGCTGGAAATGGCCCATCATCCAGTTTTTATACATGACGGGCCTCGCCTACCTGATGAGCCTGCTTGCCTACCAGATCCTGAAATAATCTCTCTTCAATTTTACTATTAAATAGGGCCTGCTGATTAAAGAACAGGTGATTCTCAAACTTTGTGTCCATTGTGGTCCTTCGTGTTCCCGGTGTCCTTAACCTCGTGGTTTTCGGGACACAACGCACACAAAGAATGCACGACGAACACAAAGGAGTTCCCTACTGGTCAAATACAGAAATGAGTTAAGTACTTCAAAATGGATAATAAGGTGCAGGGATTTTGTATAAAAACCGAGGACCTGCAAGACTTGTTTTGCAGGGGAAATGAAGCCGGGATGAGAATTTCCGGTTTAGCCAGCAGACCCCATATAATCCCAATCCGTGCAATCCGTGAAATCCGTGGCTAAACACCATCAGGGTTTAGTTGCGTGAAAATCGAGGTCATACTTAGCCGACTCCCATTTATCTTTTGGCTCAAAATAATCCCAAACCAGTTTTGATGTCTTTCGCGCCAGACGCCAGGCTTCATTGTCGCGCTGCCAGCTCTGGTCTTTATTGTTCTTTGTAAAAATGCAAAAGATATAAGGGTTGTGAGGTGCATTGACCAACAATACTTCACTGCGCACTTCATTGACAGCACCATTCTTGCTAAATACCTGGATATAGGGTGGTATCTGTGAAACCGCGTTTTCATCCCAAAAATTCCTTCCCAGGTAGCGAAGCATGTTTTCGCAGGAGGCAGGCGAAAATATTTGGTGACGGTAAATCATTTCAAACAACCGTGCAATTTCCCTTGGTGTAGTTTGTCCCCAGCCAAATACACTGCGGTTTGCTTCACGACCCGGTGTTCTCGAGTTAACCCGTGTATGCCGGAATCCCAGGCTATCCAGTATTTCGTTGATGCGGGCGCCGGTGCCCGATAATTTTTGCAACCACAAACTCGCGGTATTATCGCTCATTGTGAGCATCAGCATGATGATCTTTTCAAGATAGATCTTTTCACCATCCTTAAAAGACCCGAGTATATCCTCACCTGCATAGAGCAGTGAATCGTTATACTCATGTAGTGAGTCATAGTTTAATTCCTTTCGTTCTATTTTATCTATTACGCCTACCAGGATCGGAACTTTTACAATACTTGCAGTTGGGAATATGGTATCTGCATTGATCGCCACTGTCTTTCCTGTTTTCAATTCCTTTACATACACAGCAACCTGGCCGTTAAATCCTTTGATGGCTTCTTCCAGTTTTGCCTGCAGTTTATGGTTCGTCTTTTGTGCTGAGGTCAATGTCGACAACAGCAACATGACCAGTACCAGATTTATTTGTTTCATGTTATTTCATGCTAAAATAATCCATTACCAATTGGCAAAATGCCGTAACACCGGTTTTCATAGCACTATCCTCCACGTAAAAATCGGGGGTGTGATGCGGCGGTGCTTTGGTTTTATCCGTGCCTTTGGGCATGCCCCCGAGGTAAAAGAAAAAGGACGGGGCTTTTGTACCATAATAAGAAAAATCCTCCGCGCCGGTCACCCAGCCACGCTCTGACACATTTGCTTCGCCGATTGCGGTATGTAAAGAGGGCAACATTTTTTTCACCAGGGCGGGGTCGTTATAGGTCACCAATGTTTTCGTATCAATATCTATTTCTACTTCGGCACCGGCAGCTTCGGCGATCTTGGTGATGGTGTTTGTAAATCTCCTGTGCACATCTTTTTGCATGGCGCTGTCGAGCGTACGGATAGTGCCCAGCATGATGCAGTCTTCAGGAATGATATTATTTCTTACGCCGCTTTGGATCTTGCCCACCGTGATCACAACCGGGGCTTTTGTAAGTTCCGATTCGCGGCTAACGATTTGTTGAAGCCCCTGTATGATAGTAGCGGACACCGCGATGGGATCTATACCCAGCCAGGGCTGGGAACCATGACTCGCTTTCCCTTTTACCTTTATACTAAAAAAATCAGCCGCCGCCATAAAAGCACCCGGTTTGTATTGAATTGTTCCTGATTCCACGCCTGACTGAATATGGAGTCCAAATACGGCATCAACCTTTGGGTTATCCATCACGCCTTCCTTAACCATCAGTGAGGCACCGCCTTCTTCACCTTCAGGTGCGCCTTCTTCGGCCGGCTGGAAAATAAATTTCACCGAACCTTTTATTTCAGATTTTATACCTGCGAGCACTTCGGCCACCGTCATTAGGATGGCCACATGCGCATCGTGCCCACAGGCATGCATCACACCAACTTCGGCACCGTTATAAATTGTTTTCTCTTTCGAGGCGAAAGGAATGTTGACCCGCTCTACCACCGGCAATGCGTCCATATCTGCCCTGAGAGCTATACAGGGACCGGGTTTTCCGCCTTTCAGCAAACCAACCACACCAGTTTTCGCTACTCCTTCCTGCACTTCCATCCCAAGCTTTTTCAAATGATCTG
>JAEYVW010000304.1 GCA_023429365.1 Bacteroidota bacterium | reverse complement strand
TATGCCGGCCTGGTATACTACAGCCAGTCTTTCGACAATGGATTGAATTGGACGGATGCTAAACCATTGGTTACTGATTCGAATGGATTTGACCAGCGATATTATGACGTGGCATTACTGCCTTCCGGCGAAGCCGCAATCATTTGGCTGGATAATCGTAAATCCTCACGGCTGGAGGGTTCAGCCATTTATTATGCACGTACCGATGGTAGAGGCGGGTTTCAAAAGGAGAAAAAGATCAGTGAAGCCTGCTGTCCCTGTTGTCGTACCGATCTGTATGTAGATAGCAAGGCAGGTGTTCATGTGTTATATCGTGGTATTATCAAAGATAGTATCAGGGATATGCTTCATAGTGTGTCGATGGATGAGGGCGAGAGTTTTTCGGAGCCAAAACTGATCAGCGCCGATAACTGGGTAATACATGGTTGCCCACATACAGGCCCGGCTATGACGGAGAATCAATCGGGTCTTCATTTTGCATGGTATACAGGAGCGGGTCCAAAGGGTTGCTTCTACACACGGTCGGTTGACAATGGGCAAAGTTTTTTTCAAAATGATCATGTCAGCGACAGGGGGTCCCATCCGCAACTAGTAGCGCTTGCTTCAGGTGAACTGCTACTGGCCTGGGATGAGCCTGTACAAATGCTGGGGAAATTTACGCGTGGTATCGCCATTGAAAGAAGATCAGCGGAAGGTTTGAGTATTGCGAAACATATCGTTACACCTGATAGTCTCGAAGCTTCGTATCCCGTCATCGCGCACCAGGACGGTGAAACTGCGGTAGTGGCTTATACTGTGAAGAAGAAAAATCAATCCTATATCATGTACCAGGTGATACAATGATTCTGGGTAATAAAAGTGCACAAATGACTTATAGCTGTGAAACGATTGGCAACCTATCCGTTGATTCTACAGGCAGGTTGGAGAAAATGAGCTGCTGGTTATAGATGATCTCCCATGTCACCGGCAGCGCTTTCTTCAACATATGGCTGACACCACATATTTTTTCCTGTGAATCGGTGATGGCCTGTAGTGTAGGCTGCTGGTCTTCAGGACGACCCTTTACATCATAAACAATATGAATGGCTACATATTCAAGGGGTTGCTGTTTGCTAAGTTCTCCAGTTACTTTCAAACTAAAATCAAAAGGAGCCAGGCCCGCTTTTCGTAGCAATGCAACAACATCCATCCCGGTACAGCCGGACAATGCGGTTAGAACAAATGGTTTGGGAATTGGGCCATTATCTTCCCCGCCTACCCGGGGTGGCGCATCCATGACTATTGTGTGACCATTCACCAGGGCATTGAACTGCATTTTGCCCATCCATTGTGTTTCAATTTCGTGTTTTGCCATGACCTGAGGTTTTGTAAGATCAAAAGTGTAAAAGAAAGATATCATGCGTTATAACTAAGATCACCTGCTGGTTTGAAATCATATGATTTTCGTCAGTTGGCGTAAAATTCAATCATAATAAAAGTATTTCAATGCTTTTATTAGTAAATTTGTTTTTGAATTTTATCATCTTAAAATATTCTGAATATGCACACTGTAACTGAAGAAAACATTCTGGATGTGACCGTCCTGGAACCGAGACAAAAACACCCCACAATATTTGCACGATTTGATGAACTCACTGGTGGTGAAAGTCTGACGATTCATAATGATCACGATCCGAAACCGCTCTATTACCAGTTGTTGGGTGAACGGGGAAATGTATTTACCTGGGAATACCTCGAGCAGGGACCTGTTTGGTGGAAAGTCACCATTCGTAAACATGGCAGCGATGAAGCAGAGGAATCACTGGGGGAGATCGCAGCAAAGGATCTGCGCAAAGCGCAAATTTTTAAGAAGTATGGCCTGGACTTTTGTTGCGGTGGAAAGAAAACCGTGAAGCAGGCCTGCGCTGAAAAAGGACTGGACGTTACAAAAGTTGAACAGGAACTGCAGCAGGCGGATAAAATGCCGGCAACGCGACCCGTTCCATACGATGAATGGAACCTCGATTTCCTGGCAGACTATATCGTAAATACACACCATAGCTATGTAAAAAAGACATTGCCCGAGTTAAGAGGCTATGCCGCCAAAGTAGCCCGTGTACATGGTGCCAGGCATCCTGAGTTATTGGCAATTCAACAACTGGTGGAAAATGTTAATGCTGAACTATCGGAACACCTTGTGAAGGAAGAGCAGGTTTTATTTCCGTTTATCAAGCAATTGGTTGCGGCAGTGGATAAAGTAGAGAAAATGCCCGCCTCACATTTTGGTAGTATAGAAAATCCAATCTCCATGATGGAGTCGGAACACGAAACTGCAGGAAGAGACCTTGAGCAAATAAGAAAACTCTCAAATAATTTTGCGATACCCGATGATGCATGTGCCAGTTATAGTCTTCTGTATCGCATGCTTGAGGAGTTTGAAGACGACCTGCATATCCATGTTCACCTGGAAAACAACATTCTATTCCCCAAAGCCCTGAAGCTTGAAAAAAATTATCAATCATGAATAAGCACGTACCCCTGAAACGTCATGAATCCCTTGTTGGATTTTCGAAAGATCATCATTTCGGTTTGTTACTGGTGTGGAAGATCAGGCACGGACTTAACAAGAAAATTTCGCCGGAACGGATCAGCGATTATGTGCTCTATTTTTTTGATGAAGATTTAGACGGGCATTTCAGGGAGGAGGAAGAACAACTTTTCCCTATGCTTCCGTCATCCAGCATCCTGCGTCAGCAGGCAGAAGCAGAGCATAAGGCCATTTATGAAATGGTAGGCCGCCTGCGAAAAGATAAAGAAAATGTTGATCTGTTGTTGCAGTTTTCGGATGCGTTGAAGGATCATATTCGTTTCGAAGAACGCGAGCTGTTTCCATTTATGCAACAGACTTTATCAGCCACCGAACTGGAGCAAATAGCCGATCATGGCGATCCCAGGGGTGAAGAAATCGACGCCCGCTGGCATGACATATTTTGGCTGAACGAAAAATCAAAATGTTAAAAACCTCTACGATGCGAACGCTAATAACGATAGGACTTGCAATAGCCGTTATGACAGGATGCAAACAGAGTGGTGAAAAGGGAAAAACTGATCTGGCCCAAGGTCATGGGCATTCACCCGCTGCTTTATCCATTGAGCTTAACGACGGAAAGAAATGGAAATCGGATTCGGCGACCCAGGAGAATATAAAGCTGCTGCAGGTTGCGTCCACCCGGTTTGCCGATCACGAACTGGCCGAGTACAAAGCCATGGGTGTTACCCTGCAGGAGGGACTTGATAAAATGATTAATGAGTGCCGAATGAAAGGAGAAGATCATCAGGCACTGCAT
>JAEYVW010000232.1 GCA_023429365.1 Bacteroidota bacterium | reverse complement strand
TGAGTTTGGCATGGAAAGGGTAAAAGCCATTTTTCCGACAGGCGGCACGGGTACAATCAGCACTTATTACAAGGCCGATAGTGGCTATATATATGGAAAGACCGGAACTCTTTCAGGTGTTGTGGCTTTCAGTGGATACATGACCACCAAAAAGAAAAAGCAAGTTCTATTTTCTGTGCTGGTCAATAATCACAATGCTTCTGCCACGGATGTAAGAAGAGCTGTAGAGAAATTCCTACAGGGGATTAGAAATAATTATTGATCACCATGGTTATCTTCCAAATAGCTTCTCCAGTTGTTCCTGTTTAAACTCCAGGAAGGTGGGATTGCCATCCGGCGTTGTATTGGGCTGGGCGCAGGCCCAGAGATCATTCAGCAGTTGCTTCATTTCCCTCATACTGAGCTGTGTGCCTGGTTTGATCGCCTGTTGCTTGGCCAGTGAGCGAACCAGTCTTTCACGTTTGGAAAATCTAAGATCGGGATTGAAATGTTTGTATTGATCAATGAGCAGGTCAATTATAAATTTTTCATTGCCCGGTTCGATATCTGCTGGTGTGCCCTGGATCACGAATGTGTTTTTACCAAAAGGTTCAATGGTATAACCGAGTTCCTGGAGTTCAGGCAGCAATTCTTCCAGGATCAGGGCATCGGCGGGGGCTGGTTCAAAGGTGGATGGGAACATGCTGCGCTGTGTGGCGATCGGTTTACCCTGGGCTGCCGCGCTCAGGCGTTCGTATAAAACCCGTTCATGCGCTGATTGCTGGTTGATGACCAAAAATCCTTTTCCGGAAGGAGTGATGATATAAGTATTCAGCAACTGGGTTAGTTCAGCCTCATCAGTGTGAAAAAATGGTGAGTGATACTCGACTTTTTCGGGTTCTGGTATCGGGCCAGTTCCTTTATCACCTTTCACAGGCGTATTATCCTCGTAAAATTCCTTCCAGTGTTTCAATCCTGCCGACTGGTCGGGGTCGATCACATGAGCCTGGTGTTTTTGTGTGAATCCTTTAAAGATCGACGAGGATGCCGCGGCTGCTTTTTTTTCCTCGGTAAAAGGCTGTTGAATGGATGGCAGTTGCTGAATGCTGGCGTCGAGGTCGAAGTCAAGAGTTGGTGTAACGCTAAATTGTGCCAGCGAATGTTTCACAGCCGATTGTACAAAAGCGTAGACGATTTTTTCGTCTTCAAATTTTATTTCCTGTTTGGTAGGATGCACGTTCACATCTACAACAGCCGGATCAAGATCAATGAATAACACATACATCGGGTAACTATCAGGCGCGATCAGGTCCTGGAAGGCATTCATCACGGCATGATTGAGATAAGCGCTCCGGATGAACCGGTTGTTGATGAAAAAATATTGATCGCCCCTGGTTTTCCTCGCAGCTTCAGGTTTGCCCACAAAACCAAAGATGTTCATGTAGTCGGTTTGTTCTTTAACCGTTACCAGCTTAGTATTATAAGTATTTCCCAACAGTTGGATGATTCGCTGTTTGACGCTACCAGGCTCAAGGTGAAAGACCTGCTGGCCATTGCTGGTAAGTGAAAAGAAAATATGAGGAAATGATAGAGCTACCCTTGTAAACTCATCCATGATATGCCTCATTTCCGAAGCATTACTCTTGAGAAAATTTCTTCTCGCGGGTACGTTGAAGAATAAATTCTTCATCGCGAAGCTGGTGCCGTTTGTGATAGCAATTGGTTCCTGTTTTCTGACAACACTATTCTCCACTTCAATGTAAACGCCTGTTTCGTCTTCAGCTCTTTTTGTCTTCAGTTCCACCTGAGCAACAGCAGCGATAGAAGCCAGGGCTTCACCACGAAAGCCCATGGTCCGGATATGAAACAGGTCTTCGATAGTTGTGATCTTGGAGGTTGCATGTCTTTCAAAACACATCCGGGCATCCGTTTCACTCATTCCACTTCCGTTGTCGATCACCTGGAGCAATGATTTACCCGCGTCATTCACGATCAGCCTGATCTCGGTTGCGCCGGCATCGACCGCATTTTCAAGCAATTCCTTGGCAGCGCTCGCTGGTCTTTGTATCACTTCGCCCGCGGCAATCTGGTTGGCTATATTATCGGGTAATAATAAAATCTTATCTGGCACAAAAAAATCTCCTGCGACAAAATTAACAATTTGCCTTAAGCCGTCCGGGCATGTACAAGAAATAACCGGCAAGAAATACTAAATATTTCCAATCGATGCCATCATTCTGATAAAATGTTAAACCCGGGCAACTATTGAGGCGCTGATAGCATCAAAAGGATTAATTTTAGCGGTGATTTAATTATATAGCACATAATCCTATCATGACAATTAGAAGAATCGTTTTTTTGCTGCTTTTTGCAACCCCCCTGTTCTCAATAGCCCAATACAGAAGCCAGCTTTCAGCCGCTGACTGGGTCGACAGTGTGTTTAAGAGCCTTAGTAAGGAAGAAAGAATTGCGCAGCTGATGGTTGTCCGCGCACATTCCAACCTGGGTCCCGATCATGTGGCTAAGGTGACCAGTGATATTCAAAAGTATAATGTTGGTGCCCTTTGCTTCTTCCAGGG
>JAEYVW010000231.1 GCA_023429365.1 Bacteroidota bacterium | reverse complement strand
TGACCGTTTTCCAAATACCGTGGCGCAACCCGTCCTGGTAATATCCAGAATCTTTGAGTGTGTTGCCAGGATAAAAATTCATGTACAAACCATGATGAAGGGAACGGTTAAAAACGGGCTTATAATTGTTATTTCCGTTATTTATGACACCGGAGCTTGCAGCCCCGGTTTTACTTTGTGTATCGAAAGAAGATTCTGCACGCAAGTGGTAGAGCGCAGCTTCCCGGTTATCAGCATACATCTTTGCCAGCGGGTAGGTGGCCCGCCTGGGATGGTACCGTAGCGTGGCGAGTTTCACACGTTGGTATTTATCGGCGCTATAAGTCCTGAAAACCAGCAATTGTCCCTGGTCGTCCCAATGTTTCCAAACTCCATCCGGTAATCCCTTGCGAAATGTACCGGAATCACGGGGCGATCCGTTGGGGTGCCAGGTTTGCCAGGTGCCATGGGTTATCGTTTGATCACTGGCTGCCAGGTGCAACCCCGGCGGCTGTGCGCCAGCCGACATAAATAATAATCCGCATAAAAAAATCAGGGTCCTCTTTTTCATCAGCAAGCTTTTATAATCGCAAAACTACAACAACTAACAGTAGTTTGGTGCATTTCTTATTCTTCGGTTGATGCGGAATGATAGACCTCCATCAACAGGAAGTTGCGCGTACCGCCCGGGAGCTGCCAGCTGATCTCCTGTCCTTTCCTGAAACCAAGCAGGGCAGTGCCCAGTGGCGCCAGCACGGATATCCTGTTCTTTTTTACGTCGGCCTGGTTGGGTAATACGATGGTGACAGTCATTACGCGGTTAGACTTTAGGTCCTTGATGATTGCTGTTGAGTTCAGTCGTACCACATCAGTGGGAAATTTCTCTTTAGAAACCACCACGGCGTTTTCCATTTCTTCACTGAGACTGCGGCCAGGTTGTTTTTCCTGTACATTGCCAGGTGGGCGACTTGCTTTGATAAATGCTGTCAGCACATCATAATCATCCTGCAGGATGGTCACTTTGTTTGGATTTGTTGTTGCTGTTGTTGCCATGATATTAAGTTTTTGTTTGGGGTAATGATGAAATAATTATTTATGGTTAGCTGTCTGTTCTCCAGGTCGATATATTCAGTTCAATACAGCCATTTTACTGGCCGGCCGGCTCATCAGCGGATCAGTGTTACTGAAATAGATCTCTTCAAAATTCATCGAACGAACAGCGTCGACTTTACGAAAGAATTTTGTCGGTGAAATATTCGAGGTCGATTCAAATCCGCATGCTTCCATGATCTCCATGGTAGCCTTAATTGTATTGGCATGAAAGCTCGCCGTTCGTACCCGTTTATCGGTAATATCGAGGGCGCCATAGCTACGCGGATCTTGTGTCGCGATCCCAACCGGGCATCGACCACTGTCGCATTGTAAAGCCTGGATACAACCAAGCGCCAGCATCATACCGCGGGCACTGTAGCAGGCATCAGCGCCAAGCGACAACGCTTTCAGTATATCGAAACCGGTGATGATCTTTCCGGCCGCGAATATTTTTACATTTTTTCTCAACCCATACACTTCGAGCGATTGCGATACAAAAGCGATCGCTTCGTGCATCGGCATACCCAGGTGATCGGTGAACTCGAGTGGTGCCGCGCCTGTACCACCTTCTGCGCCATCCACTGTTATAAAATCCGGGACGATCCCCGTGCTGATCATCGCTGCGCAGATATCGATGAATTCGTTTTTATCACCCACACAGATCTTAAAACCGACTGGCTTTCCACCTGAAAGCATTCGCAGGCGGGAAAGAAATTTCATCATCTCGATCGCGTTGCTAAACGCGGAATGTGCAGGTGGCGAATACACGGTTGTACCTGGTTCCACTCCCCTGATCTGCGCGATCTCTTCGGTATTTTTAGATGCCGGCAAAATACCACCATGACCCGGTTTGGCACCCTGTGAAATTTTCAGCTCGATCATTTTCACTTCCGGCCGCAAGGCGTTATGGGCATAAGCCTCATCATTGAAATTCCCCTGTTCGTCGCGGCATCCAAAATAGCCGGTACCAATCTGCCATATCAAATCACCGCCACGCAAATGGTATTCGCTGATACCACCTTCTCCGGTATTCTGCGCAAAGCCGCCGAGTTTCGCACCTTCATTGAGCGACTGGATCGCGGTTTTGCTCAGGGCGCCATAACTCATGGCACCAATATTAAAAATGCTGCATTCATAGGGCTGCAGGCATTGATAGTTGCCCACCATCACGCGCAGATCTTTTTGTTGCAGCCTGGCCGGGTACATCGAATGCGCTACCCATTCATTGCCCGGTGCCGCGGGATCGGCCTGCATACCAAAGGCCACGGTTTGTTTTTCGTTCTTTGAGCGCTGGTACACGATCGAGCGCTGACGCCGGCTAAAGGGTTTGCCGTCGAGATCAGATTCAAAAAAATATTGTCTCATCTCGGGCCTTATCGCTTCAAACCAGTAACGCAGGTACCCGATCAGGGGGTAGTTGCGCAACAATGCATGTTTTCGTTGTCTGACATTATATATCGCTACGATCAGCAGGGGAACAGAAATTAATAACGGCCAGTAACCCTGTACGCCCGAAGTATACCCCGAACGTAATACAAGGACATTGACCAATACTAAAAATAAAAGAATCATTCCCCTGGCCGTAACCTGTTGATTTGCGGACATAGAAATAAAAATTAAGATTAAATGAATAGGAAAACAGAAGCTACCCCGTAACCTTCTTCAGTTAATGATCAGGCCGGGGCGGAAGTATTGAAGTCCTTGTAGTTGGAAACGAAATACAATCGCGTACAGAAGCAGGTGAATGCCTTTTGAAAAACAGGCATCGTCCATGGGTTAGCATCGGTAGCAGTACCGATTACCCTCGAAATATTCATATGGACTTTAGTGCTCATGAATGGCAAATATACGCAATATTCCCGAAAAGAATTGTTAAGTATTGCTTCGCAAACCGCTATAACATGCTTTTATAGTCAACAGGATTTCCTTAAAAATTACTTAACCTGGATTTTGTTTTTTAAAAACATATTTACCTAACTATGCAACGCAAAGATCTCATCGAATAAAACCGCGTTAATGAAACAAAGCCGTAACATTCTTTTTATTTTCTGCCTCTTTATTACCAGCATTGCAATCGCGCAATCACCTGCTTCGACGAAAAAGAACAAATCCGCTAAACCGAAAAACATTATTCTCATGATCGGTGACGGCATGAGTGCGACACAGATCTACGCGGGTATGGTGGGCAATAAAAAACCACTTCATCTTGAAAAATTAAAGATCATCGGTTTTTCACGTACCAATTCAACAAAGTTTATCACCGACTCTGGCGCAGGCGCTACTGCATGGAGCACGGGGTTTAAAACAAACAATGGCGCGATCGGTGTAGATTCAGCCGGCAATGCGCAGCCAACGATCCTGGAGATCGCCTCGGCGCATGGTTTAGCGACCGGCGTTATATCTACCAATTCGATCACCGATGCTACTCCCGCATCTTTTATCGCGCACCAGCCCGCGCGTTCGATGAAATATGAAATAGCGGAGGACTATGTAAAATCACCTGTGGATCTTTTCATCGGTGCGGGTGGCAGCAATTTCACTGAGCGTCCCGATGGAAAAGACCTTACTCTCGAACTGAAGCAAAAAGGTTTCCAGGTGCTCTACAACCTCGATGAGATCACAATGGTAAAAAGCGGTAAACTCGCTGGATTTCTGAAAGAAGCTATCATGCCCGAAAGAGGCGATCAACTCGCAAGAACGGCAACTACCGCGATTGATATCCTGGGAAAAAATAAAAAAGGATTTTTCCTGATGGTGGAAGGATCACATATTGATGGCGGGGGACACAAGAATGATGTTGACATGGTGGTAAAGGAAATGATCGACTTTGACCAGGCCATTGGAAAAGTGCTTGCCTTTGCTGAAAAAGATAAAAACACTTTGGTGATTATCACCGGCGATCACGAAACCGGCGGACTCACGCTTACGGGTGGAGATCTTGCCACCGGCAGAGTTGAAGGAAAATTTTCTACCAAAGGTCATACTGCCGTGATGGTGCCTGTGTTCGCTTTTGGTCCCGGTGCCGAAGCATTTGCCGGCATCTATCACAACAACGAGATCTTTCAAAAGATGCTGGATGCGTTTGGGATAAAAAATGTCTTGAAGAAACAGAATTAAAATTCCGTTCAAATTATTTTATCAGCGGAGCTTTTGAAATCGGTTAGCCTTTCTTCTGCGCTTTCGATTTGAGTATTGCCTTCTTTTGATTTTCGGAAACACCTATAATTATTGCACCTGTTTTTTGCCCGCGTTTGAACCCCGCCTTTTCTAATAGTTGATTCATCTCTTCTCTTTTCGACAAGGCTTGCGGTGACTTCGGATCAGGTTTGTTTTGCTCGGATGCCATTTGCTTTATTTGTATTTCGAAGTTACAAAAAGCTGTCGGTAGCAATAAAGATCGAAAACCCTTTGTGAATGGAAAATTGATTTGCAACAGGTTGCAAAAAGTTTGACGGATATTAAATATTTTAGCTAAAATTGCTAATAATTTTAGTAATATGAAATCCGTAATAGAGGGTATACCATATCTCGACATATCGGTCCCGGCGGGCTTTCCCTCCCCGGCCGCCGACTACGTGGAGGAACGGATCAACCTGAACAGCTTTTTGATAAGAAACCCCCTGTCGACCTTTATTGTCAAGTGCACCGGCTTGTCGATGGTCAATGCCTTTATGCCACCGCTTTGTCACCTGGTGGTGGATAAATCAATCCAGGCCAAAAACGGGGATATCGTGCTGGCATATGTCAACGGCGGCTTCACGGTGAAATATCTCCAACTCAACGAACACAGGTGCAGGCTGGTGCCGGCGAATAGCAAGATGCGGGAGATCGATGTGACCAACCAGTCGGACCTGGTGATCTGGGGCGTGGTGACGGCTATTATCAGCAATCCAAAAGACTTTAAACATGTTTGCTTTGGTTGATTGCAATAATTTCTACTGTAGTTGTGAGCGGGTGTTCAACCCGGCACTCAACAACAGGCCCGTGGTGGTGCTGAGCAATAACGACGGCTGCGTCATCGCCCGCAGCGAGGAAGCCAAAGCGCTGGGCATCGGGATGGCCGTGCCCGAATACATGATCAGGGATAAAATAAAGCAACACGGCGTGGCGGTCTTTAGCAGCAATTACACGCTGTACGGCGACATGAGCGATCGCGTGATGAAACTGCTCGCGGGCTTTGCGCCGCGGATAGAACTGTACAGCATTGATGAAGCGTTCCTGGACCTGTCTGAACTCAGGTACACCAACCTGCTTGAACTTGGCCTCAGGATCCGGCGCACCGTCGCCCAGCATACCGGCATCCCCATTACGGTGGGCATCGCGCCTACCAAGACTCTGGCTAAACTCGCCAACCGTTACGCAAAGAAAAAGCACC
>JAEYVW010000159.1 GCA_023429365.1 Bacteroidota bacterium | reverse complement strand
GCTCCTTGGTGCGGCGCAGTATAAAAGGATATAGTATTTTCCTTAGGTGTTCTTTACGGTCCTGTTCACCTAATTTATCAATGGGAATGGCAAACTCCTGGCGGAAAAATTCCATGGTACCCAGCATTCCCGGGTTCAGAAAATTCATCTGTGCAAATACATCAAAAGTATTATTCTGCAAAGGGGTACCGCTCATACATAAGCGGTGTTTCGCATTCAGCAGACTGGCGGCTTTGGTCACTTTGCTTGATGGATTTTTGATCGCCTGGCTTTCATCCAGTACGACATAGTCAAAATTTACACTCAGCAACAGTTTTATATCACTGCGCAGGGTGCCATAGGTGGTAATGGTCACATTATGATCAACCATTTCCTCTTTTGACCTCGTACGCGTCGGTCCATGATGGATACGGTAAGTGAGTTCTGGTGTAAACTTCTTGATCTCATTCTCCCAGTTATAGATCAGCGTTGTGGGACAAACTACCAGGGCCTTCAGTCCACCGTGTTCATGCCGGTAATGCTCCAGGAATGAAAGTGCCTGTACGGTTTTACCCAAACCCATGTCATCCGCGAGTATGCCACCCCATTTGATCTCGGTGAGATAATTCAGCCATTGAAATCCTGCTATCTGGTAAGGACGTAGTACGGCCCGCAGCGATGACGGTGGTTCTACTTCCTTAATAGCATTGAACTGGCGCAGGTTCTCATATTTCTCTTCAAGATTTACAACCAGTTCTTCTTCATCACGTTCAGCGTATAATTCATCAACAACACTTAAGTGAAAACGGGATAGCTTCAGATTGTTGGTATTACCTTCACCTACCCTGAACAGCAGGGAATATTTTTTTAACCACTCATCGGGTAAAATTCCAAGTGTGCCGTCATTCAATTGAACAAACTGCTGCTTGTTAGCCAATGCTCTTTTCACTTCTGCCACCGTCACTTTCTGATCACCGAACAGGATATCAACTTTTGCGTCAAACCAGTCGGTGTTGCTGCTGATGAAGATCCTTGTTTGTGGTTTGGATGTATTGAACCGGAAATTCTTTAATGCTTCGAAACCGAAGACTGGTGTTTTCATTTCCTTCATGGCATCGACAAACAGGAAGAACCAGTTATTCTTCAATACATCGGTGCCTTTGAGCGCCAGGGAACCGCTTTCCTCGTTGACGATAAAGTTGGAATGCAGGCTCTGCAACCTCGATATGAATGCATTTTCGACTTCGCGGTTGCGATGTACGATTGTCACCTTATCGCCCTGTGGTATCACAATCTCATCCCTGTCTCTGGCTTTTGTTTCATATCCCTTGTATGAATAAGATGGCTGAAACACCAGGTAATCCCCTTTTTCAATCAGGAATAATTTGACTTCAGGATCTCCGTCCTTTATTTCCTGCACCAGGGATTTGTCAAAATCGATTCGGTACTCCCGTGCGAGTGGCATCACAAACTCATGCAGTTTCTTACTCCATTCATCCGCCGGTATTGACATTTTACCTTCTGGTAAAAACTGTTCTACGAGGTGCACGATCTCGTTGCTGCTCCAGGTATATAGCTGGTGATTGTACAGGAATACAAGCGGGCTATTACTTTCATTCTCGCCCAGGTCATACTCCATACCCGTAGTGCTGATCCGGCATGAAATGGTATAGTGCGAGTTCTTTTTAATATGAAACCGCGGCTGGGCAACTTCTTTTATTACCTGGAGGGGTTGAAGATTGGATGTTTTAAAGGGCTTATTCTCGGGTAAGATGAAGAACAAAGCCGTTTCAGCCTGCTCGGTGCAAAGTTTACGCAGCCTTGGGAACAGGTATTCCGTCATCAGTTCTTTTGTTTCCGCAGGCAAATCATCCTCTTCCTGGTGGATGATATTTTCCCAAATACCGGAAAAAGGGGAGTTCTTGCTGATGTACTTATTAATATCGGCATCCTGCAGTTTTCTCACTACCGAAAGCAAATGGCGATCCTCCTGGGGTAGTTTATCAGTGTCAACAAAACGTGAGATATCCGGCTTTTCCACCTTGCCGGCAAAACCGTCATTGTTGTCATTGGGTTCACCGATAACAATGTCGATGGTAAACCAGGGATATGTTTTTTTATTGAAATTAAAGACCACACCGAGTCTTTGTACCGGTACTGCTGGCTCGCTTTCCTGCAATACCTGAGGAGCTTCGATCTCTTTTTCTCTTTGTGGAATAATAACCGGCCTGGTAGGAGCGGCAATTGGCGCCACTCTTTTTATACTCGAATCAAGCACCCGCAAAAATGGCTTACCGTCCTTATAGGCAAATTCGAACTTTCCTTTCAGGTCATCATTCAGTGAATAACCGTATGCTTCGAGCAACTTGTTCTTATCCTTATCCCAATTTCGAATACTATCAAAATAATTTGCACCGTGTTTTTTATGCAATTGGAGAAAGACAATCACTTTGGGCAGGCAGAGCAAATGCTCTTCATCCTCGTAATCGGAGCTGGTATCAAAATTTCGCTCTTCATTTTTACGGATTATTACGGGATAAGTTTTCCCGTTCACGGTTACAGAAGCCTTTACCATTTCATTTTCGGCCTGTTCGATAATGGCTTTCTGGGTTTCAAGATATTTTTCTGCTTCCAGGAAAATATCAGAAGATGATAACAGTCGAAGCGTTTTGGGATCGATGGTTTTCATCTTCGCCACGGTATGACGCTGGTCATATTTTACACCATCTGCCTGCAACTGACCCCGATCCATCATTTCCTGTAACTGGAAAAGCGAAGCTGTCTCGTGACGGCAGATATCCCCGATATTATAGGGGCAGCTGCAACGTAACGATACATCCTTGGGGTCCTTGAACCGTTGTACATGAACTTTATAATAAGTGGAGTAGCTGTCATCCTTTACACGAAAGATGGCGGAGCCAAACAGATCGTCGTATTCCACCAATTCCACGAAACCTAAAGAATGGATCTTTTTTCCACGACGGATCACTTCGTCAGTTCCATGGGTATACACATACTTTAAGAGATGAGGTAAGGCCATTCAGTTTTTCAATTTTTTTTCAATCGTGCCGGTAAACCACTACGGCTTAGCCTGTCCAATTGTGAAAAGGACAATCGGCAAATCTAAAGCAAACTGCTGCTGATTTCCTGATAAAAAAGGGAATAAATAAATAAATTTTATACAGCCATTAAGCGGGAAAAATGAGCTATCTTTGAAGGTTTTTTTACGTCCGCAGGATTAGTTACTGCCCGCTTTTTTCACCACCAGTTTTCCGTCCGCATATTCAGGTAGTACATTGGCACCATCACGGGTCAGGCAATAGCGAATATCTTTTTCCAGTCCGAATTTCATCAGGCGATGATAGTGTGAAGCATCATTTTTTTTCATGAAAGCAAAAAGATCTTTTTTGCCGCTTTCATACATGCGCGAAGCGATATGAGAGGAGTCGCAATTGATAGAAAAATTTTTGCCGATCTCTGATATAACAGCGCCTGCAAAAAGCATGTCCTCTATGTTTACCCGGTCTTTCCAGGCAGCACAACCCAGGATGACATTCTGATTCCTGGATACGAGGTGTTCACAAACTACGGAAAGGTTTGGAAACGAACCGGTGATGATCTCTTGCGCTCCTTTTTCCAAAGCCATATGCAATAACCTGGTGCCATTAGTCGTAGTCAGCACCAGGGTTCTCCCTTCAATAAATTCGCGGGGATATTCAAAAGGTGAATTGCCATATTCAAGGCCCTCGGCGATCTGTCCATCTCGTTCACCCGCAGTTATACCTTCGATCTGGCGACCGATCTCCATACAACGTGTCACGCTATCCACCGGGATCACGCAGCGGGCACCATTGTAAAGCGCAGTGGCAATGGTGGAAGTGGCCCTGAGTACATCAATGATCACTACGATGCTATTGCTTACATCATACAAATTCAGGAGGGCCGGAGACAGCGAAGTATGCAGGGTTGGCTTATTTATCATGCGGCGGCAAAAATACGGTAAGGATTATAAAAAGGTTGGGCTTCATTTTATAGGGGGCCCGGAAGGCGGGCCTGACAAAAGCATTACCTGTTTAGAAATTTTCGCCATTTTTCACCCTCTGCAAACTCTTTGATCTGTTTATTTCTTTGCTCGATCAGGTTTTTCATATAACGATTCAAATATACCCGCGAAACAAATTTCCCAAGGGAACCATATGGAGGTTCGAACTCCAGCAGGTCGATCATGATCGTACCATTATCGCAGGGTTTAAAATGGTGTTCGTGACGCATTTTTTTGAAATCGCCTTTCAATTGTTCGTCAACAAACATGGCCGGCTTTTTCATATCAGTAATCTCGGAACGAAGAAACCTTGTCTTGAATAAATGCCGTGCCTTCCAGGTTACTGTATCATTTTTCTCCATCAGGCCAAATCGGGTTCCTGCCACCGCTTCTTCTTTGTGTTTTGTCATCGTGTGTTTATGCATTTCAACACTACGGGCAAGATCGAAGACCCGCTCCACAGGCGCTGCAATAAAAGTAGTCAGATGGATGGTGGGCATAAGCAAAGTGAAAATTTTTAATCCGGAACGGCCAGAATGCACAAAAATCAAGCCTTTCCTTAATAATCAATCAGCATTTTAGCCATCAACGAAGAATCCGCGGCTTTAAGTATGCCGGCGATAAGGGATCAGGAAAATGGCATTTTTACCACTTTTGCCTTTAGTAATTTATCTCGTACACGTATGTATATTTCCGAATCAATCGCCCAATAGCCGGTACTCACATAACCCATACCGATGGCTTTAGCGAGGCTGGGTGATTGTGTGCCTGAGGTGACCACCCCGATCGGGGCACCCGTTTGATCATGTATTTCGTAGCCATGACGGGGAATGCCTTTATCGATCATTTCAAAACCGACAAGTTTTCGCTTTACGCCATCAGCTTTCTGCTTTTCAAACAATGCCTTGCTGGTAAATTCTTTGTTGAACTTAGTGATCCAGCTCAGTCCTGCTTCAAGCGGTGAGGTTTGATCATCAATATCGTTTCCATAAAGGCAGAATCCCATTTCCAGTCTCAGCGTATCACGGGCGCCAAGTCCGATGGGCTTGATCCCTGCCGCGGCACCCGCTTCAAAGATCGCGTCCCAGATTTTGCTGGCATCGTTGTCTTTATTTTCAAAATAAATCTCAACGCCTCCTGCGCCGGTATACCCTGTAGCACTCACGAGTACATTCTTCACCCCTGCAAACTCACCTTTCAAAAAAGTGTAATATTTCAGGTTGAGAATATCCATATCCGTCAATGGCTGCAGTATCCTGGTGGCATTCGGTCCCTGGATAGCCAGCAAACAGGTTTTATCGGAAATATTATGCATTTCCACATTCCTGGTATTATGCTGATTGATCCAATTCCAGTCTTTTTCAATATTTGAAGCATTCACAACCAGCATGTACACATTGTTTTCCTCGATGCAATACACAAGAAGATCGTCCACGATACCACCGGTAGTGTTGGGAAGACAGCTGTACTGTGCCTGGCCATTTTTTAATTTCGAAGCGTCGTTTGTAGTCACGCGTTGTATCAGGTCCAGGGCGTTTTCTCCTTTGAGAACAAACTCTCCCATATGACTTACATCAAAAACGCCTGCATTCTTGCGTACGGCAGCGTGTTCATCATTTATACCGGTGTAGCTGATGGGCATATTGTAACCGGCAAACTCCGCCATTTTCGCGCCCAGCGCGATATGCCTGTCAGTGAATGGAGTGTTCTTCATACGCTTGTTGTTAGGCCGCAAATGTAAGCGAAGCAATTGATTATTTTTCATTGGGTAACTTTGCCCTTTTTTATTATCATCCGTAAAAACCGAAAAGATGGATCCATTTCTTGAACGAGTGTATTGGGGAAATACAGTATTATCTTACCTGATAGCCGCAGGTGGTATCATATTGGCCTGGCTGATATTGAAACTGGTAAAAAAACGGCTGATCATTCTTCTTAAAAACCTTACCCTGCGTACCACATCCAACCTGGATGATGTATTGGTTAATATTACCGAGAAATTCCTTATTCCCTATATCTATCTCTCCATCAATTATGGCATCTTACACCAGTTAGTGCTTGCCCCAAGAGTAAGTCGAATACTGGATGTAGCCATGCTATTTATTTCAACCTGGTTTGGCATCAGGCTGATCAATTTTCTCATTCAGCATGCTGTAAGATCCTACATGGTCCGCCGTAATGAGCCACCTGAACGGGCAAAGCAACTGAATGGGATATTGATGGTGGTTAAAGCCCTGGTTTGGATTTTTGGTATTGTTTTACTGATCGATAACCTGGGGTATAATGTCACGACGATCATCGCTGGTCTTGGTGTAGGTGGTATCGCCATCGCCCTGGCTGCACAGAATATTCTAAGTGACCTGTTCAGCTATCTTGTTATCTTTTTCGATAAACCTTTTGAAGTGGGCGATTTTATCACAACCAATGGCAATAGTGGTACAGTTGAGAAGATCGGTATAAAAACATCGCACGTAAGAAGTCCAGATGGGCAGCAATTGGTTATGCCCAACGCGGAAATGGTGAAATCAGTCATTCAAAACTTTAAGCGTCTTGAACGGAGAAGAGTGGTATTCAATATTGGAGTCGTTTATGGTACGCCGGCGGAAAAATTAAGGAGTATTCCCCAATGGATGAAGGAGATCATTTCCAGTCAAAAGCTAACCAATTTCGACCGCGCTCATTTCAACTCTTTTGGTGACTCCAGTCTTAACTTTGAGATCGTTTATTTTATAGATTCAGCCGATTTTCTGGTCTATATGGATACGCATCACGAGATTTGCCTGCGCATTCTGGAAAAATTTGAAAAAGAGAATGTGGAGTTTGCTTACCCAACACAAACACTCTTCGTGAATAGGGCGGATGAGGAAGATTCCGAAATGATCACGCAGGACATAAAATAAAAACAAAAGGCCCGTTGCCGGTACCTTTTGCTTCGTCCAACCTGTGTCGGACGTTCAACATCAACCAAGTTTAAATAAAGCTCTTTATCAGGGAAAAAACAGGCGAGGGTGATGAAATAGCAGAGTAGCCATCTTTATCATCCATGCTTTCGGGTTGCACGGCTGCAGAGCGGCGTGCTTCCCTTTTCTGGCGTTCCAGTTCTTTGATCCTTCTTTCTGATTCGCGACGACGTTCCTTTTCTTCCTCTATCTGCCTTTCGATATCACTTGGAGATTGACCTGCCGGTCTGTCATCAGGCTGGTACCTGTAGTCGCCATTGGAAGGTGTGGATGGTACTAATGGATTGCCACTACTGGTAAGCAGACCATTGCTTGCCATGGTGTAAACCACACCTGTGCGCCATTGCCTGCGGTCGTCGTAATCAAAATCCCATGCGTTTCTCGGCCAGCGGCCTTTGCGCCGTTTGAAGGAGACGTCGTTGAGCTTGGTTTCTATCGACTCATTGAATACGATCTGCTTGCCCACCGGTACGCCGATCTCGATCTCAATATGCTGGCCACGGTATTTGCTTGCTTTATCGATGGCAAACCCATTGTCGAGGTCAAGCACACTGTCGCGATACACTACTTCATACTGGATCTTACTGGCTCTTGACCTGGCTTCGGATTCTGTTCTACCCGAGCTATACCTTTTTACTATTACATAATATAATGAGTCGGGACTTTTATTGATATCGAATCTTACAAATGAAAGCTTCAGTGTATCGGCCGAAAGATCCCATCCTTCACCTTCATCGTTGATCCAGCCAAAACTTCCGGTATACTCCAACTCGGGTTTTGATACGGTGACCATCATTTTACCACCAGCAGGTTGTGTAATATTTAAAGCTGAATCTACATGTTCGAATTCACGCACATCACGGGTAAGACTTGATGCCAGCAACACAACCGAGACCCATCCCAGGGTCCACAGACCACCGAACACCCAGCCCAGGTAGCTATTACGCGAACGAACTCTTAATATCCTGCGGATAACCCAGGTGATAAATCCGATCAATGGGACGCCCAGGAAAAAGATCAGGGTACCCCAGGCATATAATTGTTGCGAATTGCTTGTCCATAAAAAATTATTGATAGGCCACCAGGCAATGCCACCGAATATCAGCGCCATCAGGGCAACAAACAGGGCAAATGCGATACTACCGGCGATGAAGAAAAAGAATGCTTTCACGATCACACCGATGGCATGTCCAAGGCCGCTGCCGCCGCGGCGGGCTGTGTCACTGAACTCTGATGCAAATGCACGGCCCCTTGTATTTGCGAATTCGGATGCCTTGCTACTGAAATTCTGGGCAGATGTTTTCACATCTTCGCTCCAGGTTTTTACCCTGTCCTTCATAGTATCCATTCCTTCCTTCACATTCTGGCGAATGGTATTGACGTCCACTTTTTCACCACGCATCTCCATTTTCTCATATGGTCCGGAAGCTTCGGGCAATACCATCCAGAGAATTACATAAGCAATAAAAAATGTACTGCTGAGTGAGCCGAAAAAGATATTCGGGAAGAATTGAAAACCATCCCACCAGGTCAGTCCGTCGAGAATACTGATAAGGATGCTCAGGATCAAAGGAGCCAGAAAGATCAGCCTGATATTGGTGCTCTTTGTGTTGAAATAAGCGGCCAGGCCACCGGCAACGCCAGCGATGATCTTATCATCCGGATTACGATAGAGCCTTTTTCCCCTGAAACCATCCACATCCTTTTCTGGCAGGATGATCCACATTAAAATATAGATCAGGAAACCCAGGCCAAATCCACCAAAAGTGATGATGGCAAAAAGTATCCTTACGATGGCGGGATCTACATTGAGGTAAGCGGCGATACCACTACATACACCACCGATGAATTTATCGTTGCTGTCGCGGTAAAGCCTTTTCCGGGACCTTTTTTCCTGACTGCTGTAGTCCTGCTGAGCTCCTGCATTTGCGGCTTCGGTAGTTTCTGCTGCCTCAGCATCAAAATCCTCGGGTCTTCCCATCGACGCAATGATCTCATCGATATCGGCTTCGGTAACACAGGCAGCTCCTTTACGTACCTTCTCATTCATAAGCTCGGCGATACGACTTTCAATGTCATTGATGATCTCATCGCGACCTTCTTCATGGGAAAAATAACGGCGAAGACTTTCAATGTAAGCCTGCAATTTTTCGTAAGCCGAGTCCTCTATCGGGATCACGCGGCCACTCAGGTTTATGTTGATAATCTTTTTCATTTTGTAAAATTTATGGTTGAGTTGATCTGATTTCTCTGTGAATTATTTTTTTGCAAGGGCATTAACACCATTCGATAGTTCTATCCAGGTTTGCTCCAGTTCCTTATAAAAAGATTCGCCTTTTTCCGTCAGGGAGAAATATTTTCGGGGCGGACCGGAATTGCTTTCTACCCATCGATAAGTAAGCATTTCCGCATTCTTCAGCCTGGTAAGAAGCGGGTACAGGGTACCTTCCAGGATCTGCATGTTGGCGGCTTTCATTTCCTCCACAATATCACTTGGGTAGGCTTCCCCCCTGCGTATCACGGAAAGAATGCAAAATTCCAAAATTCCTTTCCGCATCTGGCTCTGTGTATTCTCGATATTCATATTACTTTATTTTAGAGCGTGGTATACAAGCCCGCTTTTATCTTAATTTTTAATGATCATAACTGACTACCCTGGTAATTTTCCATTGGTCATCTTTCTTCTGCCATATGTGAACAAACTTGAAGACGGCACCATTCGATTTATTGCTCTCTGCCTGGTAAAAACGGTGTGAACCGATCTGCATCGCGCCATACCCAGGTATCGGGTATACTTCCAGGCTTTCCTTAATTAGCTCTCTCCGAAGATCATTGCCATCATCCTTAAGAGATTGAGTGAATTTAACCGTATGCTCATAACCCGTCAGGCCACCCTTGTCATGAAAGAACTCCAGATCCCTGCTGAAATATTTTGCAAATTCATCAACCTTTCTTTTATTGAACGCATCAAAAACCACACTATCTAACCTGGCGATTTCCTGTTGCAAGGTCGATTTTGCGTCTTCCTCGGTTTGCGCAAAAGCGATCACCGAAAGAAAACTAAATATTGATGCTATGAGTGTTTTTCTGTACATGATCATCAATTACAAATCAAAGATAAGGTGATATTTGGTACTATGCAACACAAAGTACCAAATTAATTCAAGTAATGGACATTAAACAGGAAATCATTTGCGAGGTATTTCATTAAATATCAATGAGATAATTTTGAAAAATTATTTCTGCCCCCGGCTAAAATAGTTTTGACCAGCGGTAAAATAGTTGGATGGATACCCGTTTTTTGAGGGCTTTGAGCGGGCTACAAGGCAGATTTTCGATAATTCAGGTGCATATACTGAATGATAGTCTAAGTATTGACAAGTTCGATGTCGCTGTTGGCAAATGAGTTTACCTCCCGGCTTTATTAAAAATTCAACATAATTTCATGAAAAGACCGTGTGGGAATCATGGTAAGAGACAGTGCATTGTTAACTTTAGCAGAACCGATTGTTCACCTTCAAATATGAAACGATGAAAACGATTGTAGTAGCCACAGATTTTTCTCCTGCAGCGCTTAATGCAACCAACTATGCCGCCGATATGGCCCTGGACATAAACGCAAGACTTTTCCTCTTTCATGTTTACCAGCTGCCTTTGAGTGTGTCCGACACACCCATCGTTTTGTTATCGGTTGAAGAGTTGAAGGAGTCTGCTGAGACCAAACTGGCGCAATTGAAAAACGATATTGAGCACATTACTTCAGGTAAAGTGGAGATCCTTACAGAAGCACGTATGGGCAACCTGTCGGATGAGCTGGAGGACCTGTGCAGCACCCAGGAGGCTTTCGTTGTGGTTATGGGCACCAAAGGACATTCAACTATGGAAAGAGTGTTGTTTGGAAGTAGTACACTATCTGTTATTAAACATATTACATGGCCTGTTATCGGTGTACCGCTGGGTAAAGAATATACTCCCGGTATCAGGAAGATCGGGCTGGCCTGCGATTTTGAAGCAATCAGGGAATCCACACCGGTGCAGGGGATCAGGAATTTTGTAAAAACATTCAATGCTGAATTGCACGTATTGAATGTGGACTATGAAAACCGGCATTTCAAACCCGAGACGCCGATGCAGTCGGAATTATTGCACCGCGAACTTGAAGACATGAAGCCAACTTATCACTACATAGAAAACCGCGACATCGAAGATGGCATTAATGAATTTGCGGAGACCAATAACCTCGACATTATTATCACCATACCCAAGAAACATAAACGCATCGGCGGACTTTTTAAAAAAAGTTCTACCAAGCAACTGGTTTTTGAATCACACGTGCCAGTGATGTGTGTTCATGAATAGAACAATTTAAAACTCCGCATTCTTTGGAGTGCGGGGAAAAGGAATCACATCCCGGATATTATTCATACCGGTGACAAACTGCACCATCCGCTCAAAGCCCAGGCCAAATCCAGCATGCGGCACGGTACCAAAACGCCTGGTATCAAGATACCACCAAAGCTCATTAGCAGGTATGTTTAGTTCTTTCATGCGGGCTTCCAGTTTGTCCAGTCTTTCTTCCCTTTGCGAGCCACCTACGATCTCGCCGATACCAGGTGCCAGGATATCCATGGCTGCTACAGTTTTACCATCATCATTCTGTCGCATGTAAAACGATTTGATTGCCGCGGGATAATTAGTTAGTATAACCGGCTTTTGAAAATGTTTTTCTACAAGATACCTTTCGTGTTCGCTTTGAAGATCCATGCCCCATCCCGTGATGGGAAACTGAAATTTCTTTTTCTTGTTGTGATTGCTTTCCCTCAAAATATCGATCGCTTCTGTATAGGTCAGTCTTTCAAAATCATTGTTCGCCACAAATTCCAGTTTCTCGATCAGTCCCATACCTGAACGTTTGTCTGCCGGCAATTGCTTTTCTTCATCTGCCAAACGCTGTGCGAGAAAAGCCAGGTCTTCGCGGTTATGTTCCATCACATATGCGATCAGGTATTTGATAAACTCTTCTGCGAGATTTGCGTTGTCTTCGAGATCATAGAAAGCCATTTCAGGTTCGATCATCCAAAACTCTGCAAGGTGTCGCGCCGTATTTGAATTCTCCGCACGGAATGTGGGGCCGAATGTATAGATATCACCGAAAGCAGTAGCGGCCAGTTCGCCTTCCAGCTGACCACTTACAGTGAGGTTGGTCGAGCGTCCAAAAAAATCTTCTTTGAAATCAATCGCGCCGTTCTCATCCCTCGGAATTGAATCGAGTGGCAGGGTGGTTACCCGGAACATTTCCCCGGCTCCTTCTGCATCACTGGCGGTGATGATAGGAGTATGCATATACAGAAAGCCCTTATCATTAAAAAATTTATGTACTGCATATGCGAGGGCATGTCGCACGCGGAACACCGAACCAAAAGTATTGGTGCGAAAACGCAGGTGCGCAATCTCACGCAGAAACTCAAGCGAGTGTTTTTTGGGTTGCAGGGGGTATTGTTCCGCATCACTGTCACCGAGAATTTCAATACTCGCGGCCTCAAGATCCATCTTCTGTCCCTTGCCCAGTGAAGGCACTACTTTTCCGGAAACCTTCAGCGCTGATGATATGGTTATTCTCTTCAACACGCTGTCATCAAATTTGCCAAGACTGGCTACAACCTGGATATTATTATTAGTAGAACCATCATTTAAAGCGATAAACTGGTTGTTTCTAAAACTGCGAACCCAGCCCATGACCACTACTTCCTGTCCTGCAGGTTCCTGGGTGAGTAATTCCTTTATTTTAATGCGCTTGTTAAACATATCATCCATTTGAGGACGGCAAAGATATAACTCGTATACAATGCATTTGTCATAATTTCAGCCCTAAATACCTGAATCATTGCCTGGTTTACATCCATCTAAAGACCTGTTAAGCTTGTTTATCCTGCTTCTAAAAATTTTTGTTTTTACCAAAAACGATGTATTATTGCATCGGAAAGAGGCTGATAAGTAACCTGTTCTCCTGTA
>JAEYVW010000110.1 GCA_023429365.1 Bacteroidota bacterium | reverse complement strand
ATTTACTTCATAGATATTTGTATAGTGAGCCCAGTCAACAGATTTGGAATTTTTCATAGCGCTTTTTTCTTTAGAATCATTGTTACAGCCTGCTACCAGCATGATAGCCGACAGGGAAAAAAACAATATCTTCATGAATCCTGTTTTGGTGAAAATAAGAACTAATTCTTTAAGGGAGGAGATGTTAGATTATCAATATTTCAAATCGATCAGCACAAAACCAGTGAGGGTACAATTTTTGAACCGGCACAAGCATGAAAGTTCGTGAAATGACCTATTTCGAGCAACAACTTATAGAGCTCAGGGATTATGCCGGCCAAAAGGACTATGTGTACCAACAACTGAGTCTTGCCCGGCAGTTTATCCGTTCAAACCTGGAACACCCTATAACCGTTGATCATGCGGCTGGGGCCGCATGTTTTTCCAAATATCATTTTATCCGCCTGTTTAAGTCGGTTTATCATTGTACGCCTCATGAATATTTGACGGATCTGCGTATTGAAAAAGCAAAACAACTTTTACTCGAAGGACAAACCATTGGACAGGTATGCTATTCCGTAGGATTTAGCAGTCACAGCAGTTTTAAGCTTTTATTTAAAAGATATACCCGCCATACACCTTATTCGTTCAGTCAAAAAATGAAGCGTTCGGGTTCAACCAAAGCCATCGCTGTATCACCATTCCTGCTCTACTACAAAAAAAGCAATTTTCGAGCCCGGGTTGCCACTGATTAATTCAGACATTCGTTTTTACTAAATTAATCAACTATGCGAATCAGGCTCAACAGCGTATCAATTGATGACTACGATAAGGCATTACATTTTTATACAGAAATACTCGGTTTTATAAAAAAACAGGACCTTCTGATCGGACCTGGAATGCGGTGGATAACCGTGGTATCCTCCGAGGAACCCGATGGCTGCGAACTGGTGCTGGAGCCCAATGCAGGTTATCCCGCCATGAAAGCACTGAAAGAATCACTTGTCAAAGATGGTATACCTTTTACTGCATTCCTGGTGGAAGATGTTCATAAGGAGTTTGAGCGGCTCAAAAACCTTGGTGTAAACTTCACCCTGCCACCTACAACCATGGGAAGCACCACGCTGGCTGTTTTTGATGACACTTGCGGCAACCTCATCCAGATATACCAGGTTTAACGCTTTTGCCGGTTCAAACAGGGTTAAAATCGGTAACTTGCGGGCCGTTTTCGGGACATAATAAACCCGGTAACAATAATGGACCTGCATGAAAAGCTTTGACGTACCAATTATATATCGCAGCCCTTTGATCACCGCGATCAAGCAGAAGCGCAAGGAGGCCGACCGGAGGAAAAGGGACTTCTCGCCTACCCTGCTCGATTTTGGACCGCTGCATATTTACCTGGCCCGTCATTTTGGGTTTTGCTATGGCGTCGAAAATGCTATCGAGATCGCCTTTCGCACAGTTGCTGCAAACCCGGGGAAAAGGATCTTTCTGCTTAGTGAAATGATCCATAACCCGCAGGTGAATGCTGACCTGCTCTCTTCTGGGGTACGGTTCCTGCAGGACACCGGTGGCCGGCAACTCGTTTCATTTGATGAACTTTCGGCAGATGATATCGTGATCATCCCGGCATTTGGTACTACGCTGGATATTGAAAACCGGCTACGGCAAACCGGCATCCTGGTGGAACAATACAATACCACCTGCCCCTTTGTGGAAAAAGTATGGAACCGCAGTGAAGCCATTGCGCGCAAAAATTATAGTGTTGTGATACATGGCAAGCCCAACCACGAAGAGACAAGGGCCACGTTTTCTCATGCCGCGGTCAATGCACCTTCGGTCGTAGTGAAGGACATGCAGCAAACAATAGAACTTGCAAAATACATCACCGGTGAAAAGCCCGCTGCCGCATTTTACACCGAATTCAATGGGCAGTATTCTGATGGATTTGATATTGAAAAAGACCTGCAACGTATCGGCGTTGTCAACCAGACCACCATGCTGGCCAGCGATACCCAGGCTATCTCCGACTACCTGAAGCAGGTGATGATGCAGCATTATCAACTGGATGAAACAAATATCGCGGAACGTTTCGCCGACACGCGGGATACACTTTGTTATGCCACCAATGATAACCAGACTGCCGTAACCGGGATGCTATCTACAGATGCCGATCTTGCTATTGTTGTAGGGGGTTACAACTCGTCCAATACATCCCACCTGGTTGAACTTTGCGAGGAAAAGCTGCCTACCTATTTTATCAATAACGAGGAAAAGATCCTTTCACGCGATACGATCCAGCATTATAATTTCCATACCAAAGAGGAATTATCTACTACGGGTTACCTGCCAGGTAAATCACCCATAAAAATTCTGATTACCAGCGGCGCGTCCTGTCCCGATGCGATTGTAGAAGCCGTGATCAACAAACTGGCCGGCTTTTATGATACGGCTGTTTCTCCGGAAGAACTGATCGGGCAGTTCAGGTAAAATATAAGGTGAAGCCGCATTTGTTCTTAGTTTCGTGTATCACAAACCCCGTTTCCGCCGGTCTTCAGCCTTGCCGCCAACCTTATTATCTTAGTAACCGGGCTGAAAAAAAAGACCTCAACCTTATTACCTTATCTCTGAGCTAAATTCATTCCCGGGTGATTTTTATAAGCTAATAAGGTGAAGTACCGGGGTATGATTTGCTACTAAGGTTACAAGGTTTTGTTCAGTGTGTACACGATGAACTACGAAACATAATGTAATGTTGTCCCTCTAATCTCCGAGTATTCGTGCAACTTTCGTGTATTCCATGTCCCGGTTCCAGTTTACGAAGTACACGATGATTAACCTGTCCCCGCCGGTCTTCAGCCTTGCCGCCAACCTTATTACCTTAGTAACCGGGCTGAAAAAAAAGACCTCAACCTTATTACCTTATCTCTGAGCTAAATTCCCGGGTGATTTTTATAAGCTATAAGGTAAAGTACCGGGGTATTCTTTGTTACTAAGGTAATAAGGTTTTGGTCACTGGGTACACAATGAACAAGGGCAGTTATTGGTTTCGAACTAATAAATTCTTAAGTAGAAACCATTCCGCATTTACACCCCCACTCCACCCGCAATGGCAGACAGATCAAAATCTACTTTGTTCCATCCAGTTCCCCGGCACTTACCACTAAGAAGTTGCGCAAAACTGAGGCCGATAAAGTTGAAGCATTTTTACGGATTTTTATTTGAAAGAATTTCAAACTTCCTACCTGATCATTAAACTCCACACCGTATTGACTGAACTTAATAATAACCAAACCAGAAAAACAAATGCTCCTTTAAAAAGTAAACTGAATGCCGCATTGGCCGCCGGCTCATTATTCAATTCAATATTGCGAAGCAATACCCTGGGAAACCGAACATAATAAAAATTCGAAACAATTGCCAGTAAAGAAAACAGTATTGAGAGATAAGGAAAGACCCGGTCATAAGTCCTCGGAATAAATCCCAGGTTACTCACGCCGGTAGTTCCGAACTGCATTATCGCCATTTTAATATTCCAATATATAGAAATAGCAGATTCAAAAAGGACCAGGACCATTATCGTATAACTGATCGCCACGAATTTGCGGATGAATTTTTTCCCAGGTTCAGTTAACCTGATCTCAAACAAGCCGGAGTTATTATGCATGCTGATTTACTTATACAACAACTCATAATACTCATTCGCCATGCGGTTGCTTTCGAAACGGAAACGAACATCTTCCATCCCATTCTTCATGATCTGCCGCCAGGTGTTATAATTGTCGTAATACAGGGGTAGTATTTCCTTCTCAAGGATCTCGTAGAGTTTATTGAGATCGTATTGGTCCTGGTCGTGTGTGGTCATGTTGGCATAATCTGCCTTAGGAACTACAAATCCATTGTGACCATGGTTAATGAACTCTGGTATCCATCCGTCATCGGTTGAAAAATTGACCGCGCCGTTCATGGCTGCCGTCATACCACTGGTGCCGGAAGCTTCACGCGGCACACGGGGGTTATTGAGCCAGCAATCTGCAGCCTGCTTCAAACGCTTTGAAAGCGT
>JAEYVW010000060.1 GCA_023429365.1 Bacteroidota bacterium | reverse complement strand
TTCGTTGCAATACACCAGTTGGTACAATTGGGACCTCCTTTTATATACGGTGAGAGACCGGTATGTAAATTCAGGATACCTATACCGGGTTTAATAGATAACATCTTTTCCTTTACCAACCTTGTACCTGATACAATAATCAAATCTGGATTTATTTCATTGGTAAATGCAAAGGCTTCGTCAGAGTTGATATTTTCTACTTCCAGGATCCTTGTATCGGGATAATTGGGGTAGCGGTCATTATACTTATTTTGCATTGCCCACCAGGCTTTTGGAATGGCGCCTAAAAACACTTTCTCTACGCCCTTTTCAACCAGCTTAGATAAGGTGAGCTTCCTGGATTGCTTCCTGTTCTCTACGATGATGCCGGCGATAGGAAACTCCTGATGGATCTTGTTGGCCAGGGCTTTCTGGTTGGCTCCGTTACCTATCCAAATGACAATCTTCATTTATATCGGATTAAGGATTTGAGGTTTTCAAGCACATTTGTTATTCTCATCTTAGTCTTCCACCATGGCTCATTATATAGTTCAATCCGTGATATCTCAAATTGGTCATCCTTTGCCGGGTCATATACATTCTGCTTCACAGCCAGGCCAATTTTATAGCCGGCTGTCTTTGCAAGGGTTTTAACCGTAGAATTAAAACTTCCAACAGGATATGAGATCGTCACCGGAAAATAGCCCATCTTTTCCTCGATCCGTTTACCTGAATTCACAAGCTCATCCATTATTTTCTTTTCATCTGCAATCGTTCCGAGCATGGCATGAGTAACAGTGTGAGAGCCGATATAGTGTCCCTCATTTTTCAGTTGAACCAGGTCGTCCCAGTTCATCATGATCTGCGGGAGTTGCACATCGGAATACGTCGCTGTTACCCTTTCCAATATTTCAGACCTCTGTTGATCGGAAAGTTTTTTTAGCTGGGGTTTTAACCGGGATACATACGTTAACCTTTCCTCACTGCCTGCAAGTTTTTCTGTTCTTAATTCTGCAGGAAGAAAATCAAAATTCAGGTCAATGGTATTGATGCCTGTATGTTGAAAAAGGTATTCCAGGTTATAGGTCCAGGTGGGAATATTCTGGTCAATACAATCCGTAACCACATAAAAGGACGCCTTACATTTATACTTTGATAAGATGGGGGCTGCATACTCTATGTTATCCTTAAACCCATCATCAAACATTATTGTTGCATATTTTTTCCCCCGGGCCAGGTTACCTGACTCCATTAACTCCTCAAATAAGACTGTTTCGTTATGATTGCTGATATATTTTATGCATTGTTCAAAAAGAGCAACATCCATCGGATCCCAGAGCTTTTCCCGTTGGGGGTTAACCCGGTGAAATAAATAGTTTTTCGTCATCATTTTCAATGTTAGGTAAAGATATAGACCATACCTTATTCGCCAAAGATCAAGTTTAAGCCTTCGAAAAAAAGGGAATTACCCGGGAAATAATCAGTCCGAAGTTCTATGATTATAGACACTAACGGAACCTCTTACTCTCCAGGCAATTCCCTGCCTTTCTTTTGCCATGTTTTGTGAGGAGCACCATCCATTTTTACAATAGCTGGTGTAAACTTTCCAACGATGTCAACCAGCGCTTCCTGCGACTGCATAACCATTTCGATGTCCTTGTAAGCAAACGGCGCTTCATCCAATCCGCCACCCAGCAATTTCACTCCATGTTTCTTTAATTCAGCTTTCATGGCGCTTTCCGTAATTGATTGTAAGGCTTTGCTTCTGCTCATCTGCCTTCCTGCACCGTGCGATGCTGAATTTACAGAGGCGGGCTCACCCTTACCTTTTACGATATAACCCGCGGCTGTCATGGAGCCCGGAATAATACCAAGCACATTTTTTCCCGCCGGTGTCGCTCCTTTCCGGTGAACGATCACTTCTTTTCCTTCAAACATTTCCTTCCAGGCAAAATTGTGGTGATTTTCCACTCTCTTTACCGGCTTACGTCCCAGTTGCTTCGCAATCTTATCGTGAATGACGTGGTGGCAGGCGGATGCATAGTCACCGGCCAGGTTCATGGCCATCCAGTATTCTATTCCTTCCTCTTCATCAAGATTTAACCAGGCGAGATTCTTAGCTTCCTGTGGCAACCTTCGTTTGCTGATCGCCAGCTTTGTGTAATAGTTGGCAATGTTGGCGCCTAGTGCTCTTGATCCCGAATGCGACAACAGGCCGAGGTAGACACCTGGTTCAACTCCCAGTATTTCATCCTTCGCTTTGACCTCAACAGCTCCGAACTCAACAAAATGGTTCCCCGAACCGGATGTTCCCAGTTGTTTCCACGCCCGGCCATGCAGATTCTTCAACAAAGGCAACTGCGAAAAAACCTCATCATCCATCACCTCGTGGTAGGCCGACCGGTCGAATTGCGCTCCGCTTCCGAATAAGGTAGCTTCATTGAGCTCACGGGTAAAATAATGTTCCTTTTGCACCAGCTCTTTTGGGTCGATGTCAAAAATACTCAGGCACATTCTGCAACCAATGTCCACACCAACACCGTAGGGGATCACAGCATCCTGTGTTGCAAGTACCCCTCCAATAGGCAGACCATACCCATGATGCGCATCCGGCATAAGTGCGCCGGCTACTGCGATGGGAAGCTTGGCAGCCGTATACATTTGGTGCATGGCACCTTCTTCGATATGCTCCTGGCCAAATACATTGAACCTCACACCGCTTTGATTCAATGAAACACCCGCGCCCTCAGGATTTGCTTTCGGCAACAACTGGTTGGCGATCGATCCTAACACCGCATCATCTTTAAATGCCACAGGGTTTGCAAGGATGTTCTTTAATATTTCAATGGCGGTTTCCCTTGGCTCATGTTTATAATTTTTCTGCATCAGGTTCATTGCAATACTGATCACCGGTCCTTCCGGGTATCCAAGGGCACGCAATTCTTTTCCTGTTATTTTCAATTTTGACATAAAAAATCTGTTTTAAAAACCGGGCAACATTTCATACAATGTTATTCCGATTTGTTGAGAAGGAAGGAGATCGTAAGCAATAGAATCCTTACAAATATTCTCCTTCCGTTGATCAATTCTTATTCATGGTCTGCCGCGCAAAACCGATGACTTTTTCATCCTGCTTTTCACGGAATGCGGTCAAATCGTCGATCATCTTGTTTGCCCATGCTATGTTCTCACGAGTGTAGAGCATTTGACAATAGTCTCCGGCAAGTTCCACCATCCGTTTTCCTTTCAATACGAAAATGGTATTGTTAAAGTAAACCATATTATCATCGTGATTGAAATAGTTGTGTTGATAGATCCCCACTACTTCATCTTTAAGTTGCTCTCTTAAATAGGCAAAGGCACGGGTAACATCAATTTCACCTACAAAGGTGAGGTTACACACAGTATCAAAATACAGGGTATAAAGTACCTTTACTTCGTAATAGTGACCGTTGAACAGGCCATCAAGCCTGTCAAGTCTTCGTTTAAAAGTTCTGTTTAACATAACTGCTATTTAAATAATTATTTTTTCTTGTTTTCTTTTCCTGATTTGATTCCCGACATGACCGACTCTGCCAAAAAATGAATCATGAGAACCATGATGATAAATTTCATATCGCACCTCTCTTTATAACCAGGCAAAAAAAACCCGGTCATTTATGACCGGGTCTCTGCACAAGTTTCTGATTAACTCGTTCGAGTGACACGGCCGTGTTTATGGAAAAAAGATTCAAAACCCATTTTGTTCAGGATTCCATTGGACGCAAAAGGACGGGCATCATGCGCTAGTGCATGCACCTTCTTTAATGAAGTTATTGTCCAATGAATAATCCGCTTAAGTTTATTTCTTTTCATTATCTGTCTTTTAAATTTGGTCATAAAAAAACCCCGGAAGCACCGGGGTTCTTATAATTTCATTATGCAAAATTATATGAACACCCGACTGCCATACGCGCTGAAATCAGCATTGGTAGCGAGTTTCCGGCTTGTTGAATTATATCGTTGTTGTTTTAACATTATTATCAATTGCGATGCAAAGATTGAAATTATTTTTTGTTCCTGCCAAATATTTGAATAAAAATTTCAAACTTATTTTTTTGGCCACTTCAACTCTGCAATCTCAATTTCACCAAATTGATTGTCCATCATTAAGTTTTCAAGTTCGATCACCTGGTCCTGCCCGCCAAGATTCCTGATCACGCGGACTCGAATGACTGAGGGAATTTTTTTACCAGGGT
>JAEYVW010000048.1 GCA_023429365.1 Bacteroidota bacterium | reverse complement strand
ATATCGGGGCGAACTTGTTTGGATCAGGGATGTTCATGGGGCAGGAGTTTCTTTGGAACGAGCAACGCATACAGTTCAAGTTTTCATTCCACCGTAAATCGTACGATGACCCCATGCTTGAACAAAGGGCCGATGACTTGTATGGAGACGGCTTTTATGAGCGGATGCTAAAAGATTACAACGCACAGACATACTGGCTTTCTTTCAATCTCAAATCCTTTTTGCCGGAATCCTCTCTCCCACCCTGGCTGAATGTTTCCGTTGGCTATGGCGCCGACGGGATGTTTGGTGGCTTTAAGAATGAATGGAAAGATGGAGCGGGTAATGACATTGCGCGGCACGATATTGCCCGTACGCGACAGTTTTATCTTGCTCCCGATATTGATTTTACCAAAATAAAAACAAAGAGCCGGTTTCTAAAAACCAGCTTTGCCCTTCTCAATGCGTTTAAATGTCCCGCCCCTGCCCTCATGATCAACAGCAAAGGCAAACTAAAAGCCTACGCTTTTTACTTCTAAGTAATCCAGCATCACGCATCCAGCATCCAGCATCCGGTTTACAACCCACTAATCCATCTTCTAAAATCAGGCGCCATTTCCTGGCTGATAATTATACGATGATTCAGGTCCGGCATCGAAAGATCGATAAGCAACTTTACCTTTTCGTAGGTCTTATAACTTTTAATAAATGCGATATTGACAATATACTGGCGGTTTACTCTAAAAAAAATCGTGGGGTCCAGTTCCTTTTCGAGTTCAGCAAGATACCTGTCGAGCATATATTTCCTTCCATCTTTATCTACTACATATACAATTTTGTTCTCCGTGTATATGAGTGCCACGTCCTCCATTTTTAATGGGACGGTTTCTGTGCCCTTGCTCACCAGCAGCCGGGTTTTGCGACGACCCGTGATCGAACGGATAAAAGCGTGTTGTGTAAAATGTTTTTCCAGTGTTCTGTACTTCGCCAGTGTTTTACCAAGGTCCCTTTCATCGACGGGCTTCAGCAGGTAGTCAATGCCGTTATATTCAAAGGCATTCATGATAAACTGGTCGAACCCTGTTACAAATACCACGGGGCATTTTACAGGCACCTGGTTGAAAATATCGAAAGAAAGACCATCGGCAAGTTGAACATCAGAAAAGACCAGGTCCGGAGATTCATTTTGGGAGAAATAAGCCACGCTTTCTTTCACGGTCGACAATGTTCCAACGATCTCCGTTTCCGTAGAAGCCCGCTTGAGCAAATTCCGAAACTGTTCCGCTATAATTTTTTCATCTTCTATAATTAATGTTTTGATCATATCAACGGTTTGCCCTCCTAAAATTAACGAACGCAAGGGTCACAAAAACTGCCTGATCACGTCAGGTCGACGAAGTAAACACGTGAGATGCCAGATGGCATGTTACAACCTACCAACAACATAAAAACCTGCGTTGATTTAATGAAGATTTACTCCATATAAGCGCCCCGGATAGTTTCGCCATCCACCTGAACGTAGATATGATCCTGTAAAGTGGTAGCGATAGAGAGCCCCGCATAATCGGAGTGAACAGGGAAACTATTATGGCTTCGTTCTACCAGCACGAGCGACTGGATTTTTTTGGGTTGGAATTCCAGGAAAGGTTTCAGGGCATACAACAAAGTTTTACCACTATTGGCGACATCATCTATTACAATAATAACCTTACCGGTAAAATCCAATTGCTCACTCAATTCGATGTCTTTCGGCTGCCGCTTATCCAGGGAGATGGTGATGAGTTTTGTCGTGATAGAAGACAACTCCCGGATCATTTTTTGAATTGTACGCGCTACAATAGTCCCATTGTCGCGTATACCAGCCAGCACCAGTTCTTTTTCGTCATAGTTATTTTCGACGATCTCCAGGGCCATCCTGCGCATCTTTTGTTCAGCTACCGCCTCATTCATGATATAATTCTTTTCCGTGCTGGTCATACACTCAATTTGATACATTTAAAATACAACCCGTAAATTAGCGATTGTATTCAAACACCATGCAATTAGCGCAACAAATTTTATTTCTCCTTGTCTCTGTGGTAGCAATTGCTCTTTTTACTAAAAAGTCAAGGGAAATACTCAGGAACATCAGGCTGGGTCGCAACGAAGACATTTCCGATCAACCTTCCCGCCGATGGAAGAATGTTTTATTACTTGCATTTGGACAAAAGAAAATGTTTCGGTACCCATTGGTGGCCGTATTGCATTTTTTTGTCTACGCGGGTTTTATAATTATTAATATTGAAGTACTCGAAATAGTGCTGGATGGTCTCCTGGGCACACACCGCCTGTTTGCACAACCCCTGGGTGGGTTTTACAGTTTCCTGATCAACGCGTTTGAAGTGCTGGCCGTCCTGGTATTGCTGGGATGCCTGGTATTTCTGATTCGCAGGAATATTCTGAAGCTAAAGAGATTTATTCATGGTGATCTCGACGGCTGGCCACGCAGTGATGCAAACTATATCCTGATCACCGAGATCGTACTGATGACTTTATTTTTGACGCTCAACGCCAGCGATACCTTGCTGCAGTCAAGAGGCGCGGATCATTATGCGGCGCATCCTACCGACAATTTCATTTTTTCGCAGTACCTGCATCCCGTGTTGGATGGATTGAGTAATAATGGGCTGGTCATGGTGGAACGTGCCTGCTGGTGGTTACACATTGTGGGTATTTACGCATTCCTGAATTACCTGCCTTACTCAAAACACCTGCATATCTTACTCGCTTTTCCCAATGCTTATTATGGACGTCTCGAACCCATGGGCAAAATGGAGAATATGCCCGACATCCAAAATGAAGTATTGTACGCCATGCAACCCGAGCTGGCGCCTGCTGCAGGTGAAAATGTGGAAGCTCCAAAAAAATTCGGCGCGAAGGACGTAACTGACCTGAGTTGGAAAAATCTGCTGGACGCCTACAGCTGCACCGAATGCGGGCGCTGTACCGCTGCCTGTCCTGCGAATATCACGGGCAAATTATTATCGCCAAGAAAGATCATGATGGATACCCGCGACAGGGCGGAAGAAATGGGCAGGAATATCAATAAGAACAAGGAGTACAAGGACGATGGAAAAGCTTTGCTCCATGACTATATTTCCGAAGAAGAGCTGAGGGCATGCACCAGTTGCAATGCCTGTGTACAGGAATGCCCGGTTAGCATCAACCCGCTGGATATCATCCTGCAGTTGCGCCGCTACCTGGTGATGGAAGAAAGTAATACCCCTCCCGAATGGGCCACGATGTTTAGCAATATTGAGAATAATTTTGCACCCTGGAAATTCAGCCCCGATGAAAGAGACCGATGGACCAGTGAGGTATAAACAACCACTTTCTTTACTATGAGCAGCGTTAACCGCAGAGCCCGGTTTTATTTTCTTTCCTTTCTGAAACACGATTTCAAGGCAAGTATCACAGTATTTTTTGTAGCTCTTCCACTTTGTCTCGGCATTGCACTCGCCTCCAACGCGCCGGTTTACTCCGGACTTATGGCGGGTATCCTGGGTGGCGTAATAGTAGCCATCATCAGCAAATCACATATTAGCGTAAGCGGACCTGCGGCCGGGCTTACAGCGATATGTGCAGCGGCTGTGACTGAGTTAGGGAGTATTGAATTACTTTTTATAGCTATCGCCATCTCTGGTTTGCTTCAAATCTTACTCGGTGTTTTCAAACTTGGGGGCTTCACGCATTTTATTCCATCGGCCGTTATCAAGGGTATGCTGGCTGCAATCGGCATCCTGCTAATCTCAAAACAAATCCCATTTTTGCTGGGTTACGATGAACCGGATTTCTGGACAAGAGAATTGTTCAATGTCATCTCATTTAACCACGGCTTCAGCCATGTCAAAAACCTTTATCATTCCATATCCCCAGGAGCGGTGGTCATTGCCATTACCTCCCTGTTGCTGCTGATCGTATGGAAGAAAACACTGGCCAGGAAATTATCATTTCTTCCCACATCTTTCGTGGTGGTCATATTTGGTGTATTGCTGGCATTGCTGTTTAAAAACTATATTCCTTCCCTGGCCCTGAAACCCTCCCAGTTTGTAAATGTATCTTCCGATATGTTTGGAGAAATCAGGTTCGCCGATTTCAACTCTTTGTTTTCGAATGCGGCTACCTGGAAAACAGGGATCGTGATCTGCCTTGTAGCTTCACTGGAAACACTGCTGAGTATCGAAGCTGTAGATAAACTGGATCCTTATAACCGGATCACACCTCAAAACCGGGAACTGGTCGCACAGGGCACTGGCAATTTCTTCAGCGGACTGATCGGCGGCTTACCCATTTCAGCTGTTATCGTCCGTAGCTCAGCCAATGCGGAAGCCGGTGCAAGGACAAAATTCTCCGCGATATTTCATGGCATCTGGATTTTCATCTTTGCGTTCTTCGCGTCATCGATACTCAACCTTATCCCCTATTGTATCCTCTCGGTGATACTAATCAGAACGGGTTATAACCTCGCGAAACCAAAAATGATCAAGGCGGTTTATAAGCTGGGGCGCGAGCAATTCCTCCCGTTTATTGTGACCACCATTGCAATCCTTTTCACCGACCTGCTGATCGGAGTTGGCATAGGAGTAGCATATGCCGGTTATTTCATCTTTAAGAATACCTATAAAGCTGGTTATACTTTACAAACCCGCAAGGAGGGTTCTATCACTCATTACTATTTCAGGCTGGCGATCAATGTTAGTTTTATCAACAAGAAACGGATCAAGGATGAACTGGAGAAAATACCGGATTATTCTGTAGTACATATTGAAGGATCGCATAGCGTCTATATCGACTATGATGTAGTAGAGATCATCAATGAATTTAAAACCAAAGCCCGTCACAAGCATATAGAGCTTCACCTGCAAGGGATCCCGGATGTGGAAACAATCTCCGCACACTAAATTTCTGTTGCAACCAACTAATGATCTTTGGTTGAGAATTTATCAAACTTCTCTTCCAGCTTACCCATTTTAGCCTCGATATGGCTGGTCATCTCTTCCGGATGCTCCAGTTGATTGATCGCACCTTTCTTTCGGCTCATCTTCCATATCTGAACAATGGCCGTGATCAAAAATATGCTGCCGATGATCCAGTTGAGAACATGCTGGTTGTTATTGATCTTGTCGGCGATCAGGCGGCCGCCAAAAATAAAAATCAGGTTGCCAATAAATGTACCAACGCCGATGCCAATGATATACGTGTTATAATGATCATTGCGTGGCAGAAGTATTTTTTTGGTGAAAAGAACAGTGCTCCAGCCAAACCAGAATGGGATCTGTATCGGGTTGACCGCACTCATACTAAAACCCAGCAGCAGATTAGGCATATTGCCACTCAGTATTACATTCTTTCCAACAGAAGGATGCAGTGCGGCATAAAAGCTGGTGGCGGCAAGGGCAATCACGATGGCCAGGGTTACCCATTCCAGGATCCGGAATATCCTTTCCTGCTTCCTGATCCAGTCCATGGCCACCAGTGAGAGCCTGACATAAATGATTTCAGCCGTTAATGACCCAATTGAAAAAAGAATTGCAGCGTAAACGCCATCAGATACTGAAATCTGCATAGCCGCAACATTCAATGTCCCCAGGGGTAAAGACCCAAGGAAACTGACCAGCATGCCCGTAAAAAAGATTTTCAATAAAGGGTGCATGCGGCGAAAATACGAAGAAGTGATCGTCCCGGATGAGTTAGAGGATCGGAAGCGTTGTGCAAATTCACGTGACATCAAACCTCAGTCGTCAGTTTCCCGGTTAGTCAAATTTCTCCAGCATCCTGAAATGTGCGCGCGCCTGTTTGAGAAAATTCCACCCTCTTTTGAAGGACCAGTAAGGCGTTCCGTTCCTATGATTGTAACGACTGATTTTAAATAAAGCTTTCCAGTGCGTGAGCAGGACGCCATAAGCCTGCCAGATACTCATCCCACAATCGTAGATATGATTGGGTTCCGCACCGCAACCGTTAAACTCAATGATCTGAAAATTTTTACCGTCTTTTAGATCTTCAAGTGAGGTGGTCTTGATATCATACCTGCCATAATAAAAAGAAGTATGATGACTCAATTCATCAAACACTTCGTGCATCCGCGAGTTGATCTCTTTATGTAAGTTGGTAAAATGCGCGCCACGGTTGTGGTTACCTGCATATGAAAGATAAAAAATTTCACTTTCCGGGATCACCCTGTCGAAGCGGTGACCATGACGATGCTCCATTTCTTCCATCCTGAATTTGGCTCTTGGATGTATTTCAATCAGTTGCTTCAATGTCCTGTTCCCATCACCTTTTACCTGTAAAAGTTCTTTGTCGATAAAACCGCTGACCACTCCTTTTTTCTCATAAGGAAGGCGATAATAGAACACGCTCACCTCAACCGGCAACTCGATCAGGTCCTGGATGATATATTCGACAGGAATTCGTTCGTGATACTTTAAAAGTTGTTCCTCGTTCTCGATCTTGCGAAACAGGATGCCTTTCATTCCCACATCGGGCTTCACAATGAAGGGAAAGGTAAACCCGGCTTCCTCCATTCTCCTTTTTACTTCACTGAAAGGCCAGTCATGCATGATATATATCGTACGGGGAACCAGGTTGGGGGGTAACTGGTCATACATTTCCTTCTTCCCTTCTCCTTCAAATCCGCCAAATGTGATCGTGGGATTGGACGAACTAAAAAACCAGAAAGACCGGCTCCGCAGGCAATACCAAAACCAAACAGGACTGATGGGAGCATACAACAAATAAAAGTTCCACAGTTCCCAGTTGGTTAATCGCAAGAAAAAATTCCTCAGTCTCATCGTATGCCGGCAAAAATAGCCAATGAGCTCTTTATTTTTTGGTAATTTATTACCGACAGGTTACATTTAGTAAATAACCACTACTTGTGAGAAAAATTTGCCTGATCCTCTCAGCTTTATTTTTTATCTCAACAGTCATAGCTCCCGCTTACGCAGCTACCACTACAACATCACGTGTGTCACCGAAAACTCCAGGCGAGTTGATACAAATGCTTGCTAAGCTTAAAATAAAAGATATTCAAAAATATACCGGGAAAAAACTGACCCTGAGACAAAAGATCACTTTTCTCCTGGTTAAACAGAAACTCAAACGGAAAGTTTCAAATGAAAATGACCCGGGCCAGCTACCACTGATATTTGGTATTACCGGGGCAACATTATTTATTGCGGGCTTGTTCGCTCCTTTTGCCCTGGTGGGTGCGCTCGCAGCAGCCATTGTGGCTATTGTAACAGGTTCAACAGCTAAAAGAAAAGACCCTAATAACAGGAAAGCGCACGCTGGAAAATTATTGGGATGGATCACCCTGGCATTGATTGCTCTTACTGCAATCCTGGTGGCTTTGATCTTATCAGTCAGTTTTGTCTGAAAAACAGGAATAGATTGCCTGTTACTTTATTTTATTCGTAACATTGCCAGGAAAACTTTTCGCGGTTCATGAATATTCCTACTGTCGCTGAATTATTTGCCAATGGCCAGTCACCTGAAGTCCTATTTTGGGTGGGTTGCTCCGGTAGCTTTGATCAACGTGCTCAAAAAATCACGAAAGCTTTTGTTACCATATTGGATAAACTGAAGATCAATTATGCAATCCTCGGTAAAGAGGAAATGTGCACCGGCGACCCTGCACGCCGGGCCGGCAATGAGTTCATGTTCCAAATGATGGCCTACCAGAATATCCAGGTCCTGAATAATTACGGGATCAAAAAAATTATAACCGCCTGCCCCCATTGTTTCAATATTTTTAAAAATGAATACCCTGTGCTGGGCGGGAGCTATGAAGTGATCCATCATACCGTCTTCCTGCAACAGATGATCGATGAAGGAAAAATCAAACTGAAAGAAGGTGGCACCTTTAAAGGAAAAAAGATCACATACCACGACAGTTGTTATCTCGGACGCGCAAATGATATATATGAAGCACCCCGAAAGGTATTGGAGGCGTTGGATGCGGAGCTGGTGGAAATGAAAAGATGCCGAAGCAACGGTTTATGCTGTGGCGCGGGTGGTGCGCAAATGTTCAAGGAAGAAGAAAAAGGTTCAACCCGAATCAATATCGAAAGAAGTAATGAGGCGATCGGCACTGGTGCCAATATTGTTGCTGCCGCCTGCCCTTTTTGCAATACCATGCTGACCGATGGCGTGAAGCTCGCTGAAAAAGAAGACTCGGTACAAGTGCTGGATGTAGCCGAACTGGTAGCGGCCAGCCTCGAATAAAGCTATTATTACCTACTCATCATTTGACCTGGACCCGCCTCTTCCCCAGGTGTCCTGTTTTTCTTTTGTATTTTTGCAGTCATATCATAATACAAAATAGAATATGAACCTCGAATATAAATCTCTGCTAGCACCTGATTTTCATCCCCAATCAAGAGTTTGGATCTACCAGGCCAGCCGGGTATTTTCCATCGGCGAAGCCCTCGAAATTGAGAGCCTGGTTAACCAGTTTACAGCGAAATGGAAAAGCCATGGCGCGCCCGTAAAAGCTACAGGCTATTTATTCTTTGGCCAGTTTATTATCCTGATGGCCGATGAAACGAATACTGGCGTCAGTGGTTGCAGTACCGATAGCTCCGTACACTTTATAAAAGAGATTGAACAACGTTTCGGGGTTAGTATGTTCGACCGCACTACGCTGGCTTTTGTGGTTAAGGACAAAATCCAGATGCTTCCCCTTGCCCAATTGCAGTATGCTGCCGACAACGGGTTTATCGACAGCGATACACTTTACTTCAATAATATGGTACAAACCCGGGAAGAGCTGGAAAATAACTGGATCGTGCCGGTAAAAAGCAGCTGGCTTAAAAACCGGATCAGGCTGGAAGTCAACAATTAATTTTTCGTAGATTTAATGGCGTGCGGAAATAGCTCATCTGGTAGAGCGACAGCTTCCCAAGCTGTAGGTGGCGGGTTCGAGTCCCGTTTTCCGCTCTTTTTCAACTTCTTATAGACCACTAGATAGCTTTAACACGCATTAAAACTGACATCCTGTCAGAATTTCTCAAGGTTTGCTGTATATTTGCGTCCCGGCTTTTGCCGGCAAAATACACCTGAGAGAATGCTTGAATCGTTGACACAGAATAAACATGATGAGGTCCGCCAGGGGGAGGCTTTTGCACCCTTTGAAAATGACCCGGCTGCATATCGCAAAAGGTTTTATATAGAAAGCTATGGCTGTGCGATGAATTTCGCGGATAGCGAAGTCGTGGCGTCGATCCTGCATAAAGAAGGTTTTGGCGCCACCAGGAATGTGGACGAAGCCGACCTGATCTTTGTAAACACCTGCTCGATACGGGAGAAGGCGGAACAGACCGTTCGAAAAAGACTGACCGAGTTTCGCAAACTGAAAAAAAAGAAACCCGGTACCCTGGTAGGCGTACTGGGGTGTATGGCTGAACGCCTGAAGGCCAAATTTCTGGAAGAAGAAAAACTAGTTGATATCGTAGTAGGCCCCGATGCATACCGCTCCCTGCCGGGATTGGTGGAGGAAGCTGAATCGGGACAGCGTGCGATCAACGTCCTGCTTAGTCGCGACGAAACTTATGCCGATATTTCGCCAGTACGGCTCAACAGCAATGGCATTTCGGCATTTGTGAGCATCATGCGCGGTTGTAATAATATGTGCTCATTTTGCGTGGTGCCATTCACCCGCGGAAGAGAAAGAAGCCGCAATTCAGAAAGCATCGTTCAGGAGTGCCGCGAACTTTTCGAAAACGGCTATCGTGAAGTGACCCTGCTCGGACAAAACGTAGATTCCTATTATGAAGCCGAAGGGTCGGGCGGAATACCGGTCACGTTTGCGAAGCTGCTCGAAAAAGTAGCACTGATCTCGCCTTTGCTCCGGGTTCGTTTTTCAACTTCCCATCCCAAAGACATCACCGACGAAGTGTTGTACACAATGGCCAAGTATGAAAATATTTGCAACAATATTCACTTACCAGTGCAAAGCGGTTCGACCCGGATCCTGCAACTGATGAACCGCACCTACACCCGCGAATGGTATATGAATAAGATAAATCGTGTCAGGGAAATTCTTCCTGGATGTGGGATAAGCAGCGATATCATTGCCGGGTTTTGTACCGAAACAGAAGAAGACCACCTGGAGACATTAAGCATTATGGAATATTCGAAATACGACTATTCTTATATGTTCTTTTACAGTGAGCGTCCCGGCACCCTGGCACAGCGCAGATATAAAGACGATATACCGGAAGAGATCAAGAAAAGAAGGCTCGCGGAGATCGTGGAACTGCAAAACAGGCTTTCACTCGAGAGCAACCAGGCCGATTTGGGAAAAGTTTTCAAAGTATTAATTGAAGGAAGCAGCAAAAAAAGTGAGGACGACTGGATGGGAAGAACCTCAGAAAATAAAGTGATGATATTTCCGAAAGGAACATTCAACTATAATGCAGGTGATTATGTTTATGTAAAAACATTAAGCTGCACCCAGGGAACATTATTGGGTGATATAACAGGATTTAGCACTGATTAAATCGTTGACCGAAGCAGATTATTATGGATATTCAATCAATAAAAAACCGGTTTGGGATCATTGGCAGTTCGCCCGCACTAAATTATGCGTTGCAGGTAGCGGCACAGGTAGCCAATACCGATCTTACCGTGTTGATAAATGGAGAAAGCGGGGTTGGTAAAGAAGCTTTTTCCCTGATCATACATTCACTCTCCAATCGTAAACATAATCCCTTCATTGCCGTTAACTGCGGTGCCATACCGGAAGGAACGATCGATTCAGAATTATTTGGTCATGAGAAAGGGTCATTTACCGGCGCTGTTGATTCACGCAAAGGTTATTTTGAAACCGTGAATGGTGGCACCATTTTTCTCGACGAGATCGGAGAAATGCCGCTGGGTACCCAGGCCCGTTTGCTACGTGTTCTCGAAGCAGGTGAATACATCCGTGTGGGTTCCAGTAAGGTTCAGAAAACCGATGTACGTGTAATAGCTGCTACCAATAAAGACCTGTTTCAACTGGTACAACAGGGAAAGTTCCGTGAAGACCTGTACTATCGCTTAAGCACCGTGCCTATCCGTGTGCCTGCGCTGCGCGACAGGAAGGAAGATATACATATTCTCTTCCGGAAATTCGCTGCTGATTTTGCCGATAAATACAAAACACCTTCAATACAACTGGACGAGGAAGCGAAAAACGTGTTAATTAATTACCCCTGGCCCGGCAATGTGCGTGAATTGAAGAATATTGCAGAGCAGATGTCGGTACTTTCGGAAGACAAGAATATTACGGTTAAAGACCTCAATAAGTTTCTTCAACCCTATTCGAACAACCGCCTGCCGGCACTGACCTCACAGCATGCGGCTGCACAGGATTTCAGTAGCGAAAGGGAAATCCTGTACAAGCTCTTTTTCGATATGAAGAAGGATGTAACGGAACTGAAACGGATGTTTCTTGAGATCCTGCAAAACCCGTCGCTCGCATCAAAGGACC
>JAEYVW010000498.1 GCA_023429365.1 Bacteroidota bacterium | reverse complement strand
TCCCTGATCAATTGATTTACTTCACTCTCACTGGTACCATCATAGTAGCCCCTGATGCGGTTTTGGGGATCGATAAGTACCAGGCTCTCACTATGTATAAAATCATCCGGTCCGCCATCCCCATCTGTAGCCACCACCATAAAACTATTACGCGCCATCCGGTAGATCTCTTTTTTATCACCAGTCAATAACTCCCAGTTCTTTGTATTGATGCCGAAGTCGCCCGCGTATTCTTTTAACCTTGATGATCTATCCCGCTCCGGATCGATCGAAATCGAGTTGATAAGGACAGTGGTATCGTTTTCAAAGGAGCTGCGAACTTTTTTGAGGCTCATGGTCATCTTCGGACAGATCGTAGGGCAATGAGTAAAAAAGAAATCCGCAACCACGATCTTACCATGCCATCCCGCCGTTCCTTTTAACAAACCATCCTGGTTCAACAGCTCAAAATCCTCAATCCGATGATCTTCCTTTCCCAGCACCGGCAGCTCGCCCACCCTTTTCTCAAAGAAGCTGACTGCAAGCCAGGCGACAAGTGGCACTACCAAAACCAGTATCACAAATAATAGTATAGGCCGCCTGGATTGCATGTTATTTTTTTAATGACACCTCCGGCACCGGGTTATCTATACTGAATCGCGGTGCCTTGGGACCACTATTTTCTTTTACGTTGAGCAATGCTGGTATATACGCAATCAACAGGATAATGATCATGGTCACCAGCCAGGGTTTGAACCTGTCGAAGATGGGTACACGTTTTTCATCGTGATAAGCTTCACTCACCGGAATTTCCAATGCACCTTCTGTTTGTTTTTTACTGAATATGGTAGCAAAGAATATGATGATGAACAACATCCCTGCGATAAACATGATGATACCGCCTAATTGTGCGTGCAGAGTGGTTGGTACCCAGTCTGTGCGAAACAGTTCATGATCAGGGTTGAGATAAGTTGTACCCAGATTAGTTCTTCTTGGCTCTCCTCTCAATCCACCCCAGCTCATACCAAAGGAAAATATCAGCATACCGATGGTCCACAGGTAAGGTATCACGGTATTCAATTTCGGCATCACGATCTTCTTGCCACTCATTCCTGAATAGAGATAGAGGCTCATGCCAACAATACCCAGGAATACCGGACCTGCCACGGTCATATGAAAATGACCCGGCATCCAGGCTGTATTATGCACTACAGCATTGAGTGAATAAGAAGAATTGATAATACCGGTTACACCGCCAAATATGAATAGGATCAATCCACAGATAAAATAAGAGAATAGGTAACGGCTATCATCAAACCATGGTAATTTTTTCATCCATCCCAGCAGGCCCTTAGAGCCTCTTTGTTTACCAGCATATTCGAGTGAAGCGGCAATTGTAAAAGCAGTAATAAAGCTGGGTATCGCTACACCGTATGTAAGCAGACCATGAAAGAACTTTACACCCTGGGTGATTGTTGGGTCGCTGTACTGATGGTGAACACCAACGGGAATGGAAAACAAAAGGAAAAGGAACAAAGCCACACGTCCCGCCAGGTCTGAATACAGTTTACCACCGGCTACCTTCGGCAGAATGGTATAGAACATGATGTAAGCGGGCAACAACCAGAAGTATACCAGCGCATGCCCAAAAAACCAAAACAGGGTACGGGCCAGGTTTACATTTACGGTATCAGTCCAACCCATTGACCATGGAATCAATAGCACCAGCACTTCATATGCTACTGCCAGGGTACATACAAACCAGATAATAAAGTTGATCAACGTACCAAGAACAGCCAGGGGTGTTTTTGTCTGGGGGTTTTGTTTTTTCCATTGGTTATACATCCTGGCCCAGTCAAAAAGCGGCAACCATGATCCCACGATCAGCAGGGCTGCACCGAGGTAAAACAAAGGATGCGCTTTTAAAGGAGGATAGAAGGTGTACAACACGGAGGCCTTACCGGCTAGCATGGCCCAGCTTGCCATCACCACTCCGGTCAACATCAGCGCGAAGCTTGTCCACATCAGTTTTTTATTCGGCTCTTTCTTCAGGTAGAAGGTCATGGTGACATGTCCAAAAGCAACGGCAAAAAATGTAGTCAGTACAAGCGCATTGATCACACCGTGAAGTGTAAGACCCTGGTAGTAGTCGAGTTTGGCAAAAGAAGTTTGCTGCAGTACGCCGGCACGATAGATTGTCTGCATGAGGCCATGATAGATACCAATGACCAGCAGTGCTACCGGGATAGCCAGCTCCAGGAATATAATACGTTTAAAGGTTTTAGTTACTTGCATGATAAAAGTTTTATTTGGCTTCCGGATAATTGACGATTACCTGAGCGCGCATGTTCTGATGACCTACACCACAATACTCGTGGCATACGATATCATATACACCGGGCTTATCAAATTTTACTGTGGTTTTATTGATAGCGCCATATACAGCCATCATGTTGATGTTTTTCTCTGAAATATTGAACCCGTGGACAACATCTTTTGAAGTGAGATAGAAATCAACTTCGCTGCCGACCGGGATATATATCTCCGAAGGTTGAAACTGCCACATGGATGCCACAGAAAAAACCTGGTAGGTTTTCTCATCCAGTTTATTGACCTTGGGTTCGGTGTAGGCCTTATCATATGGCAGGCACTCAGGCACGTCAGTTTTGTATTTTCCTTTGGCATAGAGCAGGGAAAAAACAAAAAGGCCTATCAAAGCCAGTGTAATGCCAACAACCTTTTTCTCTGATTTATCGATTGTCATAACAAATGGTTTAAACTCTGTCGATCATTAATAAATAGATACCGTAGAAGAAAGCAAGCGTGAGTAGGATGAGAAGAACAAAAAATGCCATCGCTCCTTTTGGCACAAATTTTTTTTCGTTTGGCGATTCCATATTAGTGGTTTTAGATTCGGTGCCAAAAGTATACAGCGATGACCGGGCCCGGAATGTGATTGGTAAGACAATACCATGACTTTTGTCAGGTAAAATCCTGAGGGCGCTCATTAAACTATCACATGGCCTAAAAAACAACCCCTCCTTCGCTGAAGCTTCGGCGGGCAGCCAGGCCTCTCCCCAACCCCTCTCCTAAGGAGAGGGGCTAGTGTCCTATACTTTATCGTTTCCTATAGATAGATCAAGTATCCAAGATCCAGTATCCAATATCTAGTATCAAGAAAACCAATCTCGTTCCTTATACAAATCCGGCTCCCGACTACCGACTCCCGACTGCTCCAGCATCCTCTCCCGCATGACGAAAATCCTCCTTCCCCTTAAGTTGGATCAGTTTTCTCCAACTTTCAAAAATTCAATTTTGTGGTTATGGATAGTGTGATGATAAAACCCCTGCTGGTGCGGAAGTATAATAAGCCTGTTCCGCGGTATACCAGCTACCCGACCGTGCCGTTCTGGAAAACCGATCTGCCGGCCGATACATGGAAACATCGATTCGTTGAGGAATTCAATAGAAGTAATGCCTCTGATGGCATTAGCATCTATGTACACCTGCCGTTTTGCGAGTCATTGTGCACGTATTGTGGTTGTAATAAAAAAATAACCCAAAACCATTCTGTTGAGGAAGAATACCTCGCTGCCATCGAAAAAGAATGGAAGCTGTATCGCAGACTGATGACACAAACCCCGATCATCCGGGAGATTCACCTGGGTGGCGGCACGCCTACTTTTTTTTCTCCAAGGAACCTGCGGAAGCTTATACAAATGTTTCTCACGACTGCTATTATACATCCTGTGCATGAATTCAGTATTGAGGGGCATCCAAACAATACCACGCGACTTCACCTGACGACACTTTATGCTCTCGGCTTCCGGCGGATCAGCTACGGTGTACAGGACCTCGATCCCACGGTACAACGTCTGATCAACCGCATTCAACCTGTAGAAAATGTACAACGCGCCGTGGAAGATGCGCGGGCTGTCGGCTTTAGCTCCGTAAACTTTGACCTTATATACGGCCTGCCAAAACAAACCCTGCAAAGCATGGAAAATACGATCGAGCAGGTAGTCACGTTAAAGCCGGACCGTATCGCGTTTTATAGTTATGCCCATGTGCCATGGACCAGTCGCGGGCAAAGATTGTTTGATGAAAACGATCTGCCAGGTGCAGAAGAAAAGCTCGCGCTTTACCTGAAGGGCAAAGAAATGCTGATGGAACATGGGTATACAGATATCGGTATGGACCATTTTGCGTTACCACACGATAGTTTGTATATCGCAAGGCAAAACGGAAGCCTTAATCGTAATTTCATGGGTTATACCACTCAGCCGGGCGGGCTATTGATTGGACTTGGTGTTTCGGCGATCAGTGACCTTGGCAATGCATTCGCACAAAATGAAAAAAGCCTGCATGAATATTATGAAGCGGTTAATTCGCAGCGTTTCCCCGTCAAGAAAGGTCATTTTCTTGACGACGAAGACCTCGGCTTTAGAAAATACATAAAAGATATTTCCTGCAAAGGATATACTGTTTTCAATAGCAAGCATCTACCCTTACTTGAACAATATACCTTTCCATTACTCAGGCAGTTTGCTGCCGATGATCTGATAACTTTTGATGACCAGCATCTGGAACTAAAAGCCGATGGGTATTTCTTCGTACGAAATATCTGCAGCGCCTTTGACCTTTACCTGCAACGCAATGCTGATTTGTTGAAGGGAGAAGCTTTTAGTAAGGCTATTTGATTGGAATTGGGACCCGCTATCGGGTTAGGAATTGGGGCGGCCTCGAAATCAGAATTCACTACTGGCACCAAATACCTTAATTCCAAATTACTAATCATTGCTGTCCGGAATAAATTTTTTAGGAAATTATCAAAGCTTTGACCTTCGCGTCATCTTATGGCTGTTATTCTCACAGGGTCTTTTTCTTATTTTCGTAGCGCCTGTGTACATTTTTTTCGCCGGTGTCCAAGGATGCCGGAACTCCGTTCCGGCTAGCAGAAACGGAACAGAGTTCCGTTTTACCAGTCATCCGTGCCTCTCGCTTAACCCTTAGCGTTAAGACGTTTTAATCAGTAATTTTCTTGTTTCCTTGTCTAAGGGCAGCATTTTCTCCGGACAGCAATGATCACTAATTACTAATTCCACTATTGATCACTTAAACCGCTCGTGAAACGCCCGCTCCAGGGCTTCGTGATGATTGGGGTGTGCGATGCTGATCAGGGCTTTTCCTCTTTGTTTTAAATTTTTTCCAAACAGGTTCACGATACCATACTCGGTCACTACCCAGTGCACATGCCCGCGTGTCGTAACCACCCCGGCGCCCTGTTTCAGAAAAGAGACGATGCGTGATTCGCCTTTTGAAGTCACCGAAGGAAGTGCAATGATTGGCTTACCGCCATCAGATAAAGAAGCGCCCCGGATAAAATCCATTTGTCCGCCAATGCCCGAATATTGGTAGGTACCGATCGAGTCTGCGCATATCTGCCCGGTGAGATCGATCTCAATTGCACTGTTGATCGCAGTAGCGCCCGGATTCTTCCTGATCACACTGGTATCATTCACATATGCGATATCCATGACCCGCATATGTGGGTTATCATCTACAAAATCGTAAAGCCGCCTGGTACCCACCATAAATCCTGTGACCGACATACCCGCATTGAGTTTTTTCATGCTGTTATTGATCACTCCCTTTTCCAGAAGCGGGATGATACCATCCGAAAGCATCTCGGTATGAATGCCAAGATTCTTGTGACCCGTCAGGTTTTGTAATACCTGGTCGGGTATACTACCGATACCGATTTGCAGCGTAGCACCGTCCTCAATAATGGATGCTACGTTTTTCCCGATCTGCCTGGTGGCATCACTTATTTTTACGGAATAATCTACTTCGGGTAGTTCAGCTTCCTCCGCGACGAGATAATCGATCTCGCGAACATGAAGAAAACCATCACCATGGGTACGCGGCATCCTCGGATTTACCTGCGCTATGATGATCCTGGCCGTGTCTACAGCTGCCCGGGCAATATCGACCGAGGTCCCCAAAGAACAGTAACCATGGGGATCGGGTGGCGAAACCTGGATCAGTGCCACATCTATGGAAAGTATATTTCGCCGGAATAATAACGGTATCTCACTTAGAAATATGGGAACATAATCGCCATCATTGCTATTGGCTACCGAACGGGTATTTGCTGATACAAACAGCGAATTAAAGAAAAAGCTTTTCCGGTATTCGGGCTTGTCGAAATCGATCTTACCCATATTGGTGATACTTACCAGTTCCACATTACTCAGCTCAGCATAACGGTCCTGCAAGGCCTGCACCAAATGCACAGGAGTAGCCGCGCCGCCGTGAATGAATACCCGATCACCTGATTTAACACATTTCACCGCCTCGGTGGGTGAAATAAAATGCCGTTCGCTCATAATTTCTTTTTGTTGATATGAGCTGCAAATCTAAAAATAAACTTAAGTAATGCGTGTGAAAGAAATCATCCGCCCACCTGCGCGTTGTCAGGCAGAAATCCACCAGGGCAGTATCTCAGCCGTATAGGTAAGCAAAACCCTTACTTACCGGTTCGCAAAGATCGATGATCCTTTTTTGAGAGAATACTTTTTCGATATGATCGCGTCCAATCTTGTATTCATGGTGTATAGGACATGGATGTGTAGCCGAACATTTACTGAGCCCAAGCCCGCATTCCCTGAACACATTCCGCCCATCAATGGCGTCAATTATAGAGATAATGGGTTTACGCAGCTGCTCCTTTGAAATATAAAACCCACCCGAAGGCCCTTTCACGCTATTGATCACACCTTCCCTTACAAGGTTTTGTAGCAGTTTGCCCACTGTATGCTCATTTCCATTTATCGCGGCAGCCACCTCTTTTATTCCGGCATTGGTACCAGATTCATATTTTGAGGCCAGGTATATCACCGCCTTCACGGCTGTTTTACAGGTTAAGCTTAACATATTTATCTGTTTAGAAAAATCTTTCCTTCCGTCGATATTCTTTCCGAGGTCCAATGAGGCTCAAATGTAAGCGATACTTCAACTTCATACCCAGGGAAAGCCTGTCCAAGGGCTAAGCCTGCTGCCTCCAGTATCGAATTCCCCATAGGACAAAATTGTGTCGTCAAGGTCATTTGCAGGTAGATCTTCTGGTCGCTCTCATCAAAATCCACCTGGTAGACCAACCCAAGATCCACAATGTTCAACCCTATCTCCGGATCATTCACCTGCCGAAGCGCTTTTAAAGCCCAAATACATTTCTCCCTATTATTTGTAATTACTTCTTCCATCACGAAGCGGGTTTATGCGCAACCATCTTACAGACGTTAAAATTGTATAAAACGGCTGCACCCAACAACAGTATGGCTGCCGACTTTAATGCCAGTTCATTTGAAAATAAGATACCGCCAAGAAATAACAAAAATCCTATCAGATAGATCAATATCATGACCGCAAAAATTTTTGCATTAAACAGGTCCTTGGGATCTGGTGTCTTTCCTAAGCCTGATCTGTGTAGGTAAACTTTATTCCAGGCTATAAATGGCAATGTCTTAAATGTCATGCCCAGGATGATGGCGGTCAGCCACCCAAAAAAGATGGTGAATCCATAGCTGAGGATAAGCCTGGCATTTGTATTCGATGCCCAGGAATAAAACAATATAGCCATCAATACGATCAATGGTAAAGTGATCATTAAAACAGATAGTAAAGAAGTTTTCATCGGCTTATCAATCTTCCTGCGTATCCGCTGTTGAAACGATCGTATAATATAAACGGCGAAAAGGATCAGCCCCATTAGCACCAATAGCACGGGTAAAAGAAAAACGGGCGAACGGAAGAAAATAAAACCGACGAAAAAGCCACCCAGTCCGGCATTGATGCAGGTATAGATCCACCAAAGCAATTTTGTGTTTTCATACTTTGAAATCATAAACATAGGAATCAGTCTCGACCCTACACCTACGATCAGCAACAAGAACCAGCCAACGATTCCCAGGTGAGCATGCAATGGCAAATAGTGTAAAGAATCTTTCGGTAGGAACAGGAAAGAGAAATTATACACCAGCAATAAACCCAATACGGTGGTCACCAATAACCAGCAGGCTGCCGTAAAAACAAACACTGATTGTACATTCTCATGCTTCGCCTTTGACATACTCAGTGCCAGGTTGACCAGGTACAACAGGATTGCCGCATTCACCAGGATCCCGCCCCAGCGTGCGGGCCAACCGATATCAAACACATAGAATG
>JAEYVW010000180.1 GCA_023429365.1 Bacteroidota bacterium | reverse complement strand
GTTTTAACAAGTAATGACTTCCAGGTGTTTTCCATTCTGTATCCAACTCCACAAACAGAAGTTTTGGGTACTGCCAACGGTGTCATTTTTAATAGAAAAGAAAATACTGCATTAAGCTATTTCCCTGCCCCTGAACTATCAAATGATTTTGATGCCTCATTTATTAAAAATACCGTCAAATTAAAAGATAGAATTTATTTTACTGCCACCGGCAAATCAGGCAATGTGATTTCCGTGAATGCAAGTACTGGCAGGGATCAGAAAATTTTTATTATTGAATACCTTAAGCAACGTGCTTTGGTGAGGGATATGATCCTATGGAACGGGGATACGCTTTTGCTTGGCACCACTGAAGGTCTTATGCTGCTACCGGCTCAATCTGGTAATGCGATTCCATTTAAAGATGTTTACCCGGCTTCATCTGTCATGCAGGGTTATGTTCATTCGGTGTGGTATGACGGGAACCATGCGTTATGGGTATCGTTTAGCCATCAAAATGGATTATACTATCATAACCTTAAGAATAAACAGGTTGTAAACTTCAGAAATGGCAACACGAAAAATCAATTGGCTATCCGGCATGCAGAAAATATTACCCGTGACAGGGAAGGTAACATGTGGTTTCACCATACTGAAGATGGCCTGACCCGGTACAATACAAAACAAAATGTTTTTGACATAGTAATGCCATCCATTAGTATAGCAAATAATCAGTTGCTGAAAATAGCCGGCATTGCGGCTGCTGAAAAAAAGGGACTTTGGTTATATATAAATGGGTTTGGACTTTATTCCTTTGATCCGGAAACAAAAATTGCCCAAAAAGAAATAACGCTGTACGACCGGGTGGAAAGCCATATTAACCCGCTGGCATTATCAAAAACAGGGATCCTTTGTTTAAATCTTAAAAGCAATCTTTTATTATATGACACCCGGAACAAAACGATTTCCTCCGTAAGCAATCCACAAAAGAATCCCAATTTGCAAAATAACCTGCGGCGTCCCTTTTTTGATGAAACTACCAGCCAGTTGTTGCTTGCGTACAGTCAACGGTTATTGTTATGGGATTTGCAAAAAAGGGCACCCGACTACTCGTTTGGAAAAGTTTTTATTACAAAATTTGAAACAACGCATGACAATTTACAGCATAACCGGTTTGAATTAGTAAAGCTTAAGAGCAGGCAAAATGATTTGCGAATATATTTTGGAAGTCCCGACTTTAATAGTTTTAATTCTTCGCAATACGAATTCAAATTAGCCACAAAAGAGGAAGATGAAAATTGGACATCAATAGGGTCACAAAATTTTATCCAGTTTAATAATCTCAATCCTGGTTCGTATACTTTTTCAGTACGCCGGGTTTCTGCAGTGCCGTTGCAGGATGTTGTTGTGGATAGTCTTCAATTTTCGATTGCATCTCCTTTTTATGCAACCTGGTGGTTCCGTACAATGATTGGGTTTTTAATTTTATCCATCCTGTACCTGTTGTACAGGGTTAAAGTAAAACAATTGCTGAAGATACAGGCAGTGCGTACATCTATTTCGGCCGATTTACATGATGATATCGGTTCCAGGCACACAAATGCCCAATTACTTACTGCTTTGGCTAGAAAAGAAGCAGGTGCCACAACCGGTGTACTAAAATATCTTGACCTGATACAATCCGAGATCGGCGTTTCATCTGAATCTTTGAATGAAATTGTCTGGAATATGAAAACAGGTGATGAAAACTTAGAATCCATGATCGCCCGCATGCGAAAATATGCGGGAGAGTTATTAGAAAATGACCAAATAGAATACAAGTTCAATAGTGTTGTGGATTTTCATAACCAGGAAATGAATATGGGAAAAAGACGGGATACATTTTTAATTTTCAAGGAAATTTTAACAAATATCAGGAAGCATGCAAAGGCTTCGTTTGTAGAAATTGATATAGCGGTAAAGAATGGTCATTTTGATTTGAGGATTTCAGATAATGGAAAAGGTTTTAATACCGATGAAACAACCGACAGAAATGGGTTAGTGAATTTAAGGCAACGGGCTAGACGGCAAAAAGGCAGTTTAAAAATTCAATCTGCACCGGGTATTGGAACCAGAATTGATTTTATTGTACCATTAAATAAAGTATCCCCCATAAAGAGGATTTGGTCATTCATCTCCAAGAACTAAATTTACTTATGCCTATAAGCCTGGTGATTTTTGAGGACAATGAAATTTTACGGAGCTCCCTGGTAGCGCTGTTGAAGAATACAGGCGAGTTTACAGTTTCAGGAGATTATCCAAATGTGATGAATGCCGTTGAGGCAATCATTTTCCATATGCCGGATGTTGTAATACTGGATATTGACATGCCTGGTAAAGATGGGATATCGGCCATTCCTTCCATCAAAGAGGCACATCCGGAAGTATCCATTGTAATGTACACACAGTTTGAGGATGATGATAAATTATTTCGCAGCATTTGTGCCGGTGCCGATGGATATGTGTTAAAGAACACACTACCCTCCAAATTATTTGAGGCAATAGCTGACGTGAGTCATGGCGGCTCAGCATTATCCCCTGAAATTGCCAAACGTGTTTTACTCACTTTCAGATCGCAGCAAAGTCACAGTATTTTGAAATATGACCTTACAGCAAGGGAAACGGAAATTCTGCAATTACTTGTAAAGGGCTATACCGTAAAACTTATTGCTTATGAATTGCAAATAGCTTTCGAAACCTGCCGCACACACCTGCGGAACGTGTACCGCAAACTTCATGTAAACTGTGGTAAAGAAGCCATTGCCAAAGTGCTTGCTGAAAAAATTATTCTCTGATCTATAGTCCCGGAGCTGAATATCCCCCCTAAAGGTGATTGTTTCCCCCCATAGCTTCCGATAGTTTTGATCATCCAGTTGGCTCTTCTGGTGTATCATCCAAATCATTAAAAAAATCTACAAAAGTATTATGAGACCACTCGTACATGGCATTGGTATGCTTTTTATCGCAACTGCTGCATCAATCTAAACCAGTGGAGGGATTATTTACCTGAACAGTTTAAAGACAACAGGATTTCCATAGTATTCACTTTAAAATCAAACAGTAGAATGGTACTCTTTGATATGAAAACTAGCGTTACACATAAAGGGTCCGTAATTAACAGCATCACACAACTGGGTTGGCCCCGGCTTCCCGGAGATATCTATATGTCTGCTGAGGCCTTTGATCTTATTCCTATACTGCAAAAATTGATGGCCAGGGGAACAGCTGCCAGGACCTTTCTTCCCGCCGGTGAATATGAAATTATTATGCAAATGGTTCCCCCTGCCGGCCAGGATGTGAAAGGCAGTATTATACCTGCTACCATTAGGTTTAATGTTTAATAAAATAATAAAAATATGAAACAAGTAACCATATTTATCGCACTGATCACTATTGTTGGTCTCCAGGCGCAATCCCAAAAGTTGGGCAAACGACTAAAGCAGGTTGCAAAACAATCCGCAGAAAATAAAGCAGAGCAAAAAACAGCTGAGGCGGTGGATGTTACGTTAGAAAAATCAGTGAACGGCGTCAAAAATATTTTCAACAAAAAATCGAAAAATAAGGAGAAAGATAATGATAATAATAGGGAAGATGTAAATAACAAACAACCTGTACCGGATGCTGTAAAAAGTGCTGATATAAATAGTGGTGATACAACCGGAACCGAGTTTGGAATTTATTCCATGTTTACGTTTGTACCAGGCAACAACGTTTTGTTCTATGATGATTTTACTGCAGATGGTCTTGGAGACTTTCCTGCACTTTGGGAAACGGGCGGCAGTGGAGAAGTGGTAAGCACATCGCAATACGAAGGAAAATGGCTTTCGCTCAACAGGCGATCCGGTTATTTACCCATTACTAAAAAAGAGTTACCTGAAAATTATACCGTGGAATTTGATTTTATCAGTAATGGATATGGCACAAACGCACTCAGCAAACTATTCCTGGCATTTCTTCCTAAAAAAGCATATAGCATGGCACAGGCTGGCAGTGTTGCGTATCTTGAATTGCTGCTTAAGTCACATCTTGGTGTGGTAAGGGTTGAAAATTTTGGAAGTGAAGTAACGAACAGGGTTACCAATAGGATTAACAGGAATATGACGGACCTGGTGAATAGTAAAGTTCATGTATCCATTGCGGTAAACGGAAAGCGATTACGCATCTGGTTAGACAATGAAAAGTATGTGGATGCCCCCAATATTTTGCAGGGCAAATTAGGAAGGTATTTTATAGTGGAAGCTTTTGATGTAAAGCCTGAGAATAACCAGTTTGTTGCAATAAGTAATTTCCGGATTGCAGAAGCATCAGAAGACCTTAGAAGCCTTTTATTAAAGAACGGGCGTTTTACCACCACAGGTATTTATTTCAATACCAATTCATCTGTAGTCAAAAAGGAATCTTACGGTACCATCAAATCCATTGCCGATATGCTTACGGCAGATGCCGGTATTAAAATTAAAATCGTAGGTCACACAGATTCAGATGGAGACCCGGCCATTAACCAGGATCTATCGGTTCGCAGGGCAGAATCTGTAAAGAAAATATTAGTAAAAGACTTTGGAATTGATGCATCACGCCTGCAGTTTGATGGAAAGGGAGAAGCAGAACCGGCAGATGATAATTCAACTGAAAAAGGAAAAGCCAATAACAGGCGGGTGGAGTTTATAAAGCTTTAAACAAATTGTATGAACCGATTTTTAGGGGAGCGTTGTTTTTTCATAAAAAAAATTCTACTCATGAAAAACTGCTGCAAATTGCTGCTTGTGTTGACCATCTTTTTTTCGGGCCAGGTGTTTGCGCAGTCATTCACCCTGCTAAAAGATATTAATACAGGTACAATGCCGATGGGCTCGAACCCGGAACATTTAATCGATGTTAACGGAACACTTTTTTTTGTAGCCTCAAACACCTCAACGGGCCAGGAGCTTTGGAAAAGTGATGGTACGGCATCCGGAACCATGCTTGTAAAAGATATTTACCCGGGCTTGGTTAATAGTGGTGTTGCTAGCCTTACCAATGTAAATGGGATATTGTATTTCCGGGCAGATAATGGATCCAATGGACAGGAGCTCTGGAAAAGCGATGGTACGGAAGCGGGCACCATGTTAGTAAAGGATATTAATCCCGGCTTAAACAACAGCAGTATTCTTTATCTGACGGATGTAAACGGGGTGTTGTATTTTATTGCAACCAATGGTGTTAATGGTGTTGAACTTTGGAAAAGTGATGGCACGGAAGCGGGCACCATGATGGTAAAAGATATCAACCCGGGTACAGGTAACAGCAGCCCTGTTGATTTAACCAATGTTAATGGCGTATTGTATTTCAGGGCTGTGGATGGAGTAAATGGCAGTGAGTTGTGGAAGAGCGATGGCACGGAAGCGGGCACCATGATGGTGAAAGATATTAACCCGGGTGTAGGCAACGGCTTCCCTGAAGATTTAATCAATGTAAATGGCCTGTTATATTTCAAGGCAGGTGATCCGGTAAATGGCAGGGAGTTGTGGAAGAGTGATGGCACGGAAGCGGGCACCATGATGGTAAAAGATATCCGCCCTGGTACAACCGGCGGTAATCCTTCCAGTTTAACCACTTTAAATGGCGTATTATATTTTACTGCAGATGATGGAGTGAATGGCAGGGAGTTGTGGAAGAGTGACGGCTCGGAAGCAGGTACAGCGCTTATTAAAGATATTTATATCGGGCTTGGTGGAAGCAGCCTTTCCCAACTTACCAGGGTAAATACTGTTTTATTTTTTCAAGCTAATAACGGAATCACGGGCAATGAGTTGTGGAAAAGTGATGGCACGGAGGCTGGTACCGTTTTGGTGAAAGATATCAACCCGGGTACAGGCCATGGCAACCTGGAAAATTTAACCGATGTAAATGGTGTGTTGTATTTCAGTTCGAATAATAAGCTCTGGAAAACTGATGGCACAGAAGCCGGCACCTTTCTGGTCAAGGATATTTTTACCGGGGTAGGAAGCAGTGGCTTCACCAGCGTAAATGCTGTTTTATATTTTACGGCCAATGTGAATGGGTGGGAGCTCTGGACAAGTGATGGCACAAGTGCAGGCACTGTACTGGTAAAAGATATTAGCCAGGGAATACTGGGGGGAAATCCTACAGGACTAATCGAATATAACGGAATGCTTTATTTCAGTGCCGATGATGGTACAAATGGCTTTGAATTATGGAAGAGCGATGGAACAGAAGCGGGTACGGTGATGGTAAAAGACATTTGGCCGGGAGTCACCGGAAGTAATCCACAGTTCCTTATCAGTGTAAACGGCGTATTGTTTTTCCTTGCACATAACGGAACTAATGGGCAGGAACTCTGGAAAAGTGATGGCACGGAAGCCGGAACCATCATGCTGAAGGATATTAATACAGGGGTCAGTAGCGGAAACCCTGGAAACTTTACCAAAGTAAATGGTGTATTATATTTTACAGCATTCGACAATGTTAGTGGCCGTGAACTCTGGAAAAGTGATGGCACTGTTGCAGGCACTGTTATGGTAAAAGATATCTGGACGGGGTCGAATGGCAGCAACCCGCAATATTTAACCGAAGTAAATGGTATTTTATATTTCATTGCCTATAATGTAGCCAATGGCCAGGAACTCTGGAAAAGTGATGGCACTGATGCAGGCACTGTGATGGTAAAAGATATAAGACCGGGCTCATCTGCAAGCAGCCCTCAACATTTAACCAATGTAAATGGGCTGTTGTATTTTATGGCACATGATGGAACCATTGGCCAGGAACTCTGGAAAAGTGACGGGACCGAAGCGGGCACCGTATTGATCAAAGATATCTACCCGGGCTCCAATGGTAGTAGCCCACAAAATCTTATCAATGTAAACGGCGTTTTATTTTTTGTAGCTAACACTGCAACCAACGGGCAGGAACTCTGGAAAAGCGACGGCACCGAAGCGGGCACCGTACTGGTAAAAGATATTTATATTGGTAACAACAGCGCCTCTGTACAAAGTATAATTAACGTAAACGGTGTTATATATTTTCTGGCTAATGACGGAATCCATGGCAAAGAGCTTTGGAAAAGTGATGGCACCGAAGCGGGTACGGTACTGGTAAAAGATATCTGGACCGGCTCCGGGAGCAGTGAGGTTACAAGATTGGTAGTTGCTGGAGATTATTTGATTTTTACAGCAAATGACGGAATAAACGGGCAGGAAGTCTGGCGAAGCAACGGAACCGCTGCAGGAACGATGATGGTGCAGGATATTGTAATACCAGGGGGTAGCTTTCCTGTTGAATATACCGTTGTGGGTAATTTGATGTATGCAAGTATTTCAGATGAAGTACATGGAAGGGAGCTGTGGGTTGCGGGAATGAATTTTTCACTGCCCCTGGATTTACTTGAGTTCACCGGCCAGCTTATTAACAACAACAGTTATCTTAAATGGGAAACCACTGGTGAACTGAATACGGCCTCTTTTGATATTGAACGCAGCACAGATGGCAGACACTATTTAGTAGTGGGCAACGTAGTGGCATACAATTCGCCCGGCATCCATCGTTACAACTTTACAGACAATGATATTACATCACTTGCTGTATCACGTGTTTACTACCGTCTCAAACAAAAAGATTTAGACGACAGGTTTACCTATTCCAAAGTCATTGCATTAACAATGGATAACAGTAAAAATTTTGTGTTGTTGTATCCTAATCCATTAGTTAGCCGGATGAATTTATCCATCACCAGTATAAAGGCACAAAATATCCAGGCAAGAATTATAGACAACACCGGAAGAACAGTAAAGCAACAACAGTGGAATATTATATCCGGCAGCACATCGTTGTCTATGGATGTGGGCAAATTGGCTAAAGGGTTGTATTACCTGGAGCTGAAAGGCGATACGTTGAATGAACTTAAAACCTTTATTGTTCAATAAAACACAGTTAACATTAATCGTTTTAAATGAAGAAATGATGCTACACCTAGCTGCATAGAGCAACAGGCTGCTGCTTTCCGAAACACAAGGCAACAGAAATGAGTAGTAACTGTGATCGCTATGGGCGCTGTTGTTAATTTATCGCTTTGGACACAAAGGGCAAGGAGCGTGAAGCAGAACCTGGCTGCGATCGCAGTGTTCGCTGTGGTTAGTTAATCGCTTTGGTCACGGAGGGTACGGAGGGTACGGAGGGTATCGCTTTTCGGTTAAATCTTCGTATCCATTCCATACCTTCAATTTATGAAGTCAATACCTGTCAGGCAGATCGCTGAGGCCGGGGCCGTGCAAAGCAGCGCTGGGCGGTTCAGTATTCGTTCGCTGAGGAAGGTACTGAACGGGCAAAAGCTGGTGCATGATCTCCATCGGCACAACTTTTATTTTGTCCTGGCAATAGAGCAGGGAACGGGGGTTCATGAGATCGATTTTACCCCGCACCGGGTACGCGATCACTCGGTATTTATCCTGCGACCTGGTCAGGTACACCGGCTCGAACTATCCGCGAAGTCGACAGGTTTTTTGATGGAGTTTGACCTGGCATTTTACCAGCCAAAGACAACGATTGGGGAGATGCGATGGAGAAAAGCGGTGACTAAAAATTTCTGCGGGACTGATGCAAGGAACTACAAGGCACTACATTCTTACCTTGCCCATATACTGCAGGAATACACCGAAAAACAGGAGGGCTACCTGGAAGCAATCAGAGCCCAGCTTGACTTGTTCTTTATTGACTATACCAGGCAAAGCCGTGACCCCAAAACCGTATCCAGTAGCGATAACGGCTACCTGCAGGATCGTTTTGAGGAACTGACCCGACTCCTGGAAACTAATATTTCCATGATGAAAAGGGTTTCCCAATACGCCGCGCTGATGAACTTATCCTCCTACCAGATAAATGCCATCACAAAAGCTTCGGTGGATAAAACGGTTTCCGAACTTATCAATGACCAGATCATCCTGGAAGCAAAGCGCCATTTGCTGGCAACGGCCAGTCCTGTAAAGGAAATAGCAGACCTGTTAGGCTATGAGGATCCTTCTTATTTCATTCGGTTTTTCAGAAAGCAAACCGGGCAGTCGCCGGATATGTTCCGTAAGAATTTTAAATAAGTCCTGTTCAACTTCAAAGCTGTCCTGTCACAGCGGCGGTGTCTCAAATTAGTTTTGTGAGCGAAAATTATTACCACAAAAATCAAGAAATCATGAAACCAAAAGCGAAATTGGTGATGTCACTGAAGATATGGATGGTGATCTATCCCTCCATTACCTTATTCCTGTTCCTGTTTGGGCAGCAGCTGTCCTCGCTGCCGCTTTACCAGCGTACTTTTATCCTGACCATTTCCCTGGTGCCCTGGATGATGTTTATTGGCGTACCATTTATTGATATGCTGATCCGAAAATTAAATTTTCGCCGCCAGGCAGATTTTGAGAAAAGAATGGATACAGTTAAATAAATTAGTATTACAAAAGCAACAAAACAACTGCCATGAAACGATATCTCCTGCTCGGTATCTCGCTCATCATCCTGTCGGGTACCGGTCAATCGCAATCCTGTGGCAGTCGTGTACTCGACCCGGATATTGCGGCATTCCTCAGGGTAATCCGTTACCAAGACCTGAGCCTGGAACAACTCCGGGGCATGCCAATTGATTTGCTTAAGTATCCGCAGATACCGTTGACACCATATCCCGCGGCCGATGTAAAAAGAATTAAGATCACAAAGGATAGTATTCCCGTGCTGGTGTTTAATCCCCTGCACCGGGAAAACCTACCCGTCATCATTCATTACCACGGCGGCGGATTTATTTCTCCGCTGGTGGCCGGACTTGAGCATTCTATCTGGCTGGATGCGCAGACCTACGGCGCGATCGTTTTCGCGGTGGACTACAGGGTAGCGCCGGAACATAAGTTCCCCGCCG
>JAEYVW010000443.1 GCA_023429365.1 Bacteroidota bacterium | reverse complement strand
TACCCCGCAACCAACAGCTATCAACTCACGACTATAATATATATCTTTGTTAACTGATCATTTATCAACCTAAAAGAATTCATATGAAAAGAATATTTTCCATCGCGGCTGTTGTTTTGTTTGCCATCACTCTTCACGCCCAGCCACCTGCTGGCGATGCCAAGGCTGGTGACTGGTATGGCGAAAAAATTAGTGCCGAAGGCGCTATTCCACTAACTGACGCTGTCGCGAAACTGGATGGTGAGTCTGATGCTTTGAATACCAAGATCAAAGCAAAAATTGTTGAGGTCTGCCCCAAAAAAGGTTGCTGGCTCAAGCTTGAGCTTGATAACAAGGAGACAGCCATGGTAAAAATGAAGGATTATGCATTTTTCCTGCCCACGGCCGCAAAAGGTAAAACTGTTGTGATTGATGGTGAAGTAAAGAAGAAAACCATTTCGGTTGCAGAGTTGAAACACTATGCTGAGGATGCAAAAAAATCCAAGGCAGAGATCGATGCCATCACGAAACCCCAGGAGGAGGTGCGTGTTACTGCTAAAGGTATCGTTGTGGTAGATTAAGCAGGATAAAGACAGATTTGAGAGCAGTACTTAGGTACTGCTTTTTTTTCCTCCAGATCTATCATTGCGAACAATTAAAAAGTGAATCAGCATGATGATTCGATTTAAAAGTTAACACTTGCCTGATTACTATGGAGATTAGCTTTTTTGTTTACCTGCAGCGACTTGAAATAATTGTTTTTTTTTCTGGCTACCCATTAATATATGCCCTGAGCCGTCTGTTTGCAGCAAAACAACTCTCCAAAAGAATACCCAGGGGTACTCTTACTAAGCTTTTACCCTACGGTTATGCCCTGATCGCGACATTATTTGCAGCATTGCAGCTAAAGAATTTCTACCAGTTTTATACAGGTGAAAATAGTTCAGCTGGTTTTTTGCACCATCCCTTTTTAATGACCTGGGCATTTCTGGCAATCCTGTTCTGGATACCTGCTTTGGCAAAAAGGCCAGTGCTTAGCCTTCTTCACAGCTTTGTTTTTTTCTTGTTGTTACTGAAAGGTCTATTCTTTCAAACCTTTTGGCCGGCCAACGATAACAGCTTGTTGAGAAATGATATGAAATTGTACACAACCAGCCTGCTGCTTCATCTCGCCGCGCAGGTTATTGTGCTGTTAATATATATTTTCAGCAACAGATCGAAGAAGCGCAATGGTACTGCAGGTTTCTCCTCTTAATTCTCAATACGTCTTTATTCTCCGTTTTACGGACCTGTGACGAAAGTCAGCCGGGCCCTTGACAGCCCTCATAATAACGCAGTTCAGGTTGTAAGTAAATTTAATATGTAAAAAAATCAATTTACAATCAAACTAATTTATATGAGACTGTTAGGCAATAAAACCCTGGTTGTACTGCTCGTGCTTCTCAGCGGATATGGGTATATGTTGAGTTGTACCCGTGATAACGACCTGATCGTACCGATACAGACTACCAAACCTCCTGTTATAAACAGGGGAAATAATGTACACCTGCCAGGTAACATGACAACTGGCAACGTTAATGAATGGAAATTTGACAAGGTGCATTCAAGCGTATTGTGGTCGACCAGTTATGTAGGTGCATCCGGATTGCTCACCGGGCGTTTCAACCAATTTGGGTTACATGAAGTGACTGATGCAAAAATGCAGAACTATGCTGTGACAGGCCAACCCCTGGCTGACAATTCCTGGGCATTTTATGAAAGCGAACCCGACAAAACTTTTTTTAGTGGTTATGTGCAGATAAATACTTCCAATACGGGTGAGCCTGGGAGAGACGCAGGGTGCAATGTGTCGGGGATGGGAACAACAGCAATTGTTGCAGGTACCCAAAACCTGACCGTGACCAATCTTGCCAAAATAAAGACCACTGAAGTAAAGTTTGATCCTGCAAGCAACGACTATATTGTTACACTTGACCTGACCTGGCAGGGGAAATTAGCTGCCCCGCTTACAAAGTCCATCGTGGGTACAATGAAATACGTCCCAAAAGCCACAGTCCAATCGGGAACTTCATCCTATGATGTGTTTGGGTTACAATTAAAATTTCAATTCAATTGCCGCGACTTTGGTATAACCAGTACCAGTATTTCTGACAAGATAGATATAGAGTGTAATGCAAACTTCCACAACAAGTAAAAACATAACACATGAAACGCATTGTAATACTTGCGGGCCTGGTATTTTTTATAGTCGTTGGTTTAGCCGGCTGCTATAAAGACATCATCAAACCAACCCTTGCAGTTGATCCTGATGGACCGCCACAGCCTGTTAGTTATAAAACTGAATTGGCGCCTGTATTTGAGTCCAATTGTGCTTTGTCGGGTTGTCATGTGTCGGGTGCACACAAGCCCTACCTCAACATTGATATTTCCTACCAGCAGATCGTAAATGGGGGATATGTAAATACTGCACTTCCCAAGGAAAGCATACTCTACAAAATGGTAAATGGTGATATGGCCCAGTACATGACATCAAAGACCGACCGGCAGAAAGTATATGACTGGATCAGAAACGGCGTTCCGAATAACTAATGATCTTAAACAGACGAAAATGAAACTAACACTTAATATTTCCCGCTTCCGGGTATTAATAACCACCCTCCTGGCAGGTTTCCTTTTTTTGTTACCGCAGTTTCTTTATGCACAGGATAGTACGGTTATTGAGGAGGTGGAAGAACCGGTAAAAGCCAGGCCTGTTAAGAATACTTTCCAAAGCGTTTGGATTATCGACAACCAGACCGTACTGGTGCCGATAAAAAAGACCTTTGAAATGGATATCCAGCACCGGTTTGGTACAGTTGAAAACGGGTACGAAGATTTTTTTGGATTCTTTGCGCCATCAAATATCAGGATCGGGTTTAGTTATGTGCCAATTAATAAGTTGAATGTCGGGATAGGTTTTACTAAGACCACGGCTGCTATTATACCGGAGCAGGCACCGTCATCGGTAAATGGTCCACTATGGGATGCCAGCCTGAAATATTCCATTGTAACCCAAACAAAAGGGGTATACCCGGTAAGTGTTTCGTACTATGTAAACGCTGCGTACAATACAAAAAAGGATAAAGAGAAGGAGATCTATAGGAACTATTCCGATCGGATCACTTATTTCCACCAATTACTGATTGCAAGAAAGGTTACGGATAAGCTGTCAATCCAGGTGGCTCCCAGTATCTCACATCAGAATGTAGCTAATGGATATTTCATCCAGTTGAACGACACCACAGCAAAAGTGAAGTCAGATATGAAGTTTGATCATTTTGCCGTAGCTGTTTCTGCCAGGTATAAGTTAACTGATGTCACCTCGGTGATGGTCAGTTATGATCAGCCCATTTCAAAACACGTTTCAAATAATCCCAATCCTAATATTTCATTTGGCCTGGAATTTAATACCAGCAGTCACTCCTTCCAGGTATTTGTTACAAATTATTTCTACCTGGTGCCACAGATCAACAACCTGTATAATACCAATTCACCGTTTAAATACACTGATGCGGCCGGCAATAAGATTGAAGGGGGGAAATTCCTGATCGGTTTCAATATTACCAGGCTTTGGAACTATTGATGTACTGGCATGTGAATTATTTGACAATTATGGCAAAACAAAGAATCGCATTTGCTGCCCGATAAAACTAAAACACCTGTGAAGCTTTTTCGAACTGTTTTATTCTTAGCAGTAGCGCACATCTGTTGTTCTGATCCTGCGAGCCAACAGCATAACCTTGAAAAACAAGCTCAGCCAGGTAAAGAACGGATGAAAAAGCCGGCCAGCAACTATCCGGATACCATCCATATAAATGCGCCCGCAGCGATTTTTTATAATCCCGATAGCATGCAGCTGAAAAAAATAAAAGAGATCATTGAAAGGCAAAACTTTGAAACTGCTATTCACGAATGCTTTTACCAGATGAAGAATGCAAGGCAGGTAATAACGAAATTTTATCCCGGTATTAAAATAATTGAGATATCGAACGCCCGGTACCTCTTATTTCATAAACCAGGTGGTGGACATGAAGTCGTTGACCTGGACCAGGAAGATGAGTTTTGTGGAATCTTTTTGTTCGACGGGTCACAGTCGCCACAGCATGTAGAAATGATGAATATTGAAACAGAACTTGGCGTTTACTTTTCACCCGGCAACCGGGGTCAACCGCGCGGTTAATCCTGCAGCACCTGATGAAAATCATAAGAATAAGTTATTATGATCATATATATAGCCGCTGTGGTGGAATATCTTGATACCTGAAATGTGAAATTCGATTAATAAAAACTCAATTGAATAACCAGATATGAAAGCAAAAATATTAAAGCCGGTAGCTCTTATTATTAGCGGAGCATTTTTCGTAGGTGTAATTTCCGGGTTCGGACTGTTTCAAAAGAAACCCTGGCCCGTTCCGGATAATTATAAGAATATGAAAAACCCAGTTGCCTCAGACGCCGCCTCTATAGCGGAGGGGAAATCTTTATATGCAACGCACTGCAAGTCCTGCCATGGTACAAAAGGCCTGGGTGACGGTAATAAAGCCGCACAATTGAAAACTGAACCAGGTGATTTTTCAAAACCCGATTTTCATGCTCAGACTGACGGCGCATTATTTTATAAAACAACTGAGGGCCGTGATGACATGCCAAATTTCAAAAAGAAAATTCCGGATGCCGCTGAACGATGGAGCATTGTCAATTACATGAGAACATTTAAAAAATAATTTCAAATTAGACGGCGGTTTTGTAAGACCGGTCCATAAACAGGGCCGGTTTTTTATAGGCCATACTGATGAAAGTCATGCAATTACCTGATGACTGTGATTTTGTCTTAATGTGTCATACGGTAATTTGTGGATAGCTAAATATTTCAAACCAGATATGATACAACCAAAACAACCATCCAGCCGAAGAAAGATCCTGCTTTGGGGCGCTGCCCTTTTATCATCTTTTACTTTGTTGAAGTATCTGCCCGGTGCAAAAAAGAAACATAAAACCCCGCCCGAAACGATTAAAATGCTTTCACAGGACGGCAGACTGGTGGAAATTGATAAGACACTTATTTCATCCGCAGGGAAAAAGATCAGTAATGAAGAACTGCAAAAATGGATAAAAAAATAAACCGCTAATAATTTAGTGCTATGGAAAAAAACAACACTTCAAGGCGGGAGTTTCTGTTGACCGGATTGCTTGCGGTTGCGGCTACCGGGTGTGGCGAATCCCCTGCTAATCCTTTTGTTCCGGATGGTGAAGTTGAACTGACAGGTGAAATGGTGAAGCTGCTTTCTGTGGATGGTGAAGTGATAGAGATTGACAGGGCTTTTTTAAAGCCGGTGCCTGACACGCCCCATTTGTCAAATAGTGAAGAAAGGAGAGGTATTCCTGGGAAACGATTCGTGATGGTGATTGACCTCTCACGCTGTAAAAATTTGAAGAAATGCCAGGAAGCGTGTAACCATATGCATTACATTGACGAGGGACAGAGTTGGGTGAAAATTTATTCCATGCAGGATGCAGAGCATACTGCGCCTTATTGGCAACCGACTACCTGTATGCATTGTGATGAACCTCCTTGTGTGAAAGTCTGCCCGGTTGACGCTACATTTAAAAGGCAGGATGGTATTGTATCAATCGATAGCGACCGTTGTATCGGTTGCCGCTTTTGCATGGCTGCCTGTCCTTATTCCACAAGGGTATTTAACTGGGATGCACCTTTATTGCCAGCGGAAGTGGCAAAAAGGGAATACTCCTGTGAAACAAGTGTGCCGCAGAAAAAAGGCACTGTGGGGAAATGTGATTTTTGTCCCGATATGGTCCGGAAAGGAGAATTGCCACACTGTGTTTCGGCGTGTCCGAATGGTGTATTTATGTTTGGCGATTTGAACGAAGATACCGTTACCAACGGCGCAGAAACTTTTCGTTTCAGCGAATTGATAAAAGATAAAGCAGGTTACCGGCTGATGGAAGATCTTGGAACAAAACCAAGCGTGTATTATTTGCCACCGGTAAACCGCAGTTTTCCTTTTGAATCGGGAATTGAGAACCAGGCTCCCGGTGATTCCCATAAACATTAAAAACCAAACCAAGTGGAAAGAGAAAAAATAGCCGCCGGCCAGATTATCCATGATCTTCTTCCGCAGAAATTTGGAAGGAGAGGTAAGATATGGACATGGACTCTTATCGCTATCTGTTTGATCGGCGGGGTAGCTTATTACCGCCAGCTTAAGTACGGCCTTGTTGTAACCAGCATGAGAGACTACGTTTCCTGGGGGATCTATATTTCCAACTTTGTATTTTTCGTAGCGATCAGCCTTGTTGGATCGCTGATCACGGCCATATTCCGGCTCACCAATGTGAAATGGGCAACCCCGCTTACAAGGATCGCTGAGATCATAGCTATATCGGCGATCGTATTCGCATCGCTGATTATAATAGTAGACATGGGCCGGCCGGAAAGAATGCTATACCTGTTAATTCACGGCCGTATCCAGTCGCCAATCATGTGGGATGTGATAGTGATCACAACATATTTCTGTATCAGTTTACTTTTATTGTACCTCCCCTTGTTGCCCGATCTGAGAATATTACTCAAATTCAAGGAAAAGACAAGCAAAGCCCTGCATAAATTATACAGGTTCCAGGGCTCCTTTTGGAAAGGCACTGCAGAACAGTTTAGAATTAATGACCGTGCCATTTATATTCTTTGTATCGCGATCATACCGGTTGCTTTGAGTATTCACACCGTGACTTCCTGGTTGTTTGCTACAACTTATAGGGCTGGTTGGGACAGTACCAACTTCGGCGCTTACTTCGTTTCAGGAGCATTCCTGGTTGGATCGGGTGCTGTTGTAGTGGCCATGTATATTTTCCGGAGGAACTACGGGCTTGAGAAATATATTACCAACGTGCATTTCGAAAAGATGGGCAAGATCGTAGTAATGCTTTGTCTTTTGTACCTGTATTTTAATATCAACGAATATATGGTGCCGGCATTCAAAATGAAAAAGGCCGAAGAAGCACATTTGTCAGGATTGTTCACAGGAAGTTATTCAATTATGTTTTGGTTTGCAATCGTGATTGGAATGGTTATCCCGATTATCATGCTCCTGTTTAAGAAAGGAAGACGGCCGTTGCCAATGTTCATCGCAGGGGTCATGATCGTAATAGGTGCCTGGTTTAAGCGATACCTGATCGTGACACCAACATTGCTTCATCCGTTTTTGCCTATGCAGGAAGTACCCGCCGAGTACCAGCAATATTTTCCCAGTTGGGAAGAATGGGCAATTGCGATGGGGTCACTGGCAGGGATGCTGCTGGTCATTACTTTTTTCGTGCGGATCTACCCCATCATTCCCATCCAGGAAATGATAGACGAACAGTACATTCCCGAGCAGGATACCGAAACTAAGATTGTACACCATCCTGTTATCTGATAACCATCACAGGCGAGTAGCATGTAAAAAAGCCAATCAATGAAAAAGAGAAATCACATAATACTTTTTTTGTTAGCACCGTTCATCCTGGTATTTACAAGTGACCGGGCTGCCGGCCAGGAAGATCCGGTCGAAGCGAAAGAGATTGTAAGGCTGCGATATTTCAACGACAACAACAAAGTCCAGTATCTTTTGCTGGAAAGCCAGTTAAAGAAAGGTTCGAAAGTGGAACCGATTGCAGGCAAGACATTTAATATTTACCTGGATAGTACCAGTGATGACAACCTGGTGAGTGAATTAAAGACTGATAATACCGGCAAAGCCAAAACTTTCATTCCAGCTTCATTTAAAACCGCATGGGAGCAGAGTTCCATACATAAATTCATAGCCGTAGTGCCCGGAAAGGATGAGACCATTGAATTGGATATTACAAAAGCAAGGATCCAGGTTGATACCTTGTTTGAAGATGGCGTAAGAAGTGTAACAGTAAATGTTCAGAAATATGAAAATGGGGAATGGCAGCCGGCTAATGAAGTTGAAATGAGGATTGGCGTCAACCGCCTTGGCGGCGGAATCCTGTCTATCAATGATGAAGCAAGTTTTACCACAGATTCAACGGGGATAATTACAACGGAGTATAACCGGGTGGATCTTCCGGGTGACCAGGCAGGAAATATTACATTAATTGCAAAAGTTGATGACAATGATTTGTATGGTAATCTGAAAGTCGAAAAAACTGTTCCCTGGGGGGGAAAAGTAAAAGCTGATGAAAGCTTCTTTGAAAAAAGGTCACTCTGGTCCACCCGATTCAAAACCCCGATCTGGCTTTTGACCATGGCGGGCTCAATTGTTATCGGAGTTTGGGCAACTATTGGTTTCCTGGTCTGGCAGATTGTTAGGATTAAGCGCCTGGGTTCCGCAAATACTTCAGATAAATCTGAAGGTATAAATTCTTGATTATTAGCGCGTCCAAAAGTTACGATCATCTCTAATGTCAGTCAATTGTCAGTTTTCGTGTTGCGTAAGCTATTTTCCTTTTAGCGTAATAGTCTCTGCCTGCTTCGTAGTTCCTTTGCCAGCAAATTAATGATGAGTATGAGATCTTGGTACCCAGTGAAAGTTTACAGGAAGGTTCTAGGTATAGTAATTAGCATGCTCCTTTTATGTTTCTCAGCGACCGCGCAGACAGGGAGCATAAATGGTGTGGTCAGAACCAGCGATGGTAAGTCGGCTGCACATGTATATGTTCAATTAAAAGAAATAAAAAGAGGAACGATTACTGCAGACGATGGTTCTTACCAGCTTGCAAATATTCCTTCAGGAAATTATACCATCATCGTTTCATTTGTTGGACTACAAACCATTCAAAAGCCAGTATTGGTCGCTGCGGAAATCAGTGAAATGGATTTCGAACTGGTGGAAAATGAAACCGAGTTAGCCGAGATCGT
>JAEYVW010000382.1 GCA_023429365.1 Bacteroidota bacterium | reverse complement strand
ACTTCGAAACAGGTTTAAAACAATCATTAACCGAAATATCGTTACTGTACGGATATTCGAGTTGTTGCAATACGGGATCCACCGAGCGCGTGGAAAAGATATCTCCGGGTATCAGAAGTACCGGCAGACGGTTAATGGTTGCTGTAGCGGCGCCGGTTATCATATTCGTGGCTCCGGGTCCAATGGAACTGGTACACACAAATGCACCCAGGCGATTCTTCACTTTCGCATAAGCAATTGCAGTATGCACCATTGCCTGCTCGTTCCTTGACTGGTAATATCTGAAAGTGGGATTTTGGAATAAGGCCTGGCCAATACCTCCTACATTCCCATGTCCGAAAATGCCAAAACAACCAGCAAAGAATAGTGTTTCCACACCATCGGATTCTACGAACTGGTTCTGCAGAAACTCAATGGTCGCCTGCGCTACGGTCAATCGTTTAGTTTTGTTCCGCATTCGAAAAAATTATCGGGTTAATATTTTCAAAGCCCGCCACGCGTGCTAATAAATTCCATCAATTCGTCATGATACGGCATATCGTTAGCACAGCCTGGCTTTTGTACTACCCAGGCACCCGACGCGTTGCCCATCCTGCATGATTTAAAAAGATCCCAGCTTTGCAGGTAGCCGTAAATGAATCCACTGGCAAATGCATCACCTGCACCCAACACATTTAATATTTCTACCGGGTAACCAGGCACATCCTCCCGCCTGCCATCCTTATAATAAATACTTGCCCCTTTTGCACCCCTTTTTACGATCAGGATTTCAGGGCCCGATCTCAATATCTTTTGAATGGATAATTCGATATCACCTGTTATTTCAGGAGCTGAAATCTGCTGGTGCTTGATTCTCACCTGGTCGGCAGACTGCAATGTAGCTGCGAGTATCTCTTCTTCTGTCCCAATCGCGATCTTTACTTTCGGCAACAATGCTCTTACCATTAATCCAAATGATCGGATGTCCTTCCACTGGTCGGCTCTGAAGTCAATATCAAGAATGACGTCAGTCTGGCCTTCACTCGCTACTTCGACAGCAAAAAACACCGCACTCCGGCTCGGTTCGATGTTCAGTGCTGTTCCCGATATCTCAAGGACACGATATTTTTCGATCTCCGCGGCGATGACCTGGTCAATTGTCACCTGGCTATCAGCAGCATTTTCCCGATAATACACCAGGGGGAACCTGTCCGGAGGTTCGATACCCAGCACAACCGCGCTGGTCCTAGCATTATCAACCCTGCAAATAGCCGTTGTGCTTATCTTTTCCTTTTCTAAAAAATTCATAATAAAATCTCCGATTTTATCATTACCCAGCGCCGTAATCAGAGTTGCGGAAGCGCCAAGTCTTCTTGCACCAACTGCAATATTGAGAGGAGACCCGCCAACAAATGCGTCGAAGCCTTTTATATCAATAAAGTCTGCACCTATATTCTGCGAATACAGATCGATAGACGAGCGTCCGAAAGTGATAAGATCAAATTGCTTCTGACTCATTTATTATTCATTTCTGCTGACACCATGGGAATCCGTGGATCTTTTCCCTTCCACGAATCGAATATCCACTTATGCTTTGGATCTGGGGTATTGGCAAGCGACTGATCACTGCCAGCCAAAAAATTCAAATAATAACAATTATATCCATGGGCCGCAACTACCGGGTGATAACCTTTTGGCACCATCACAATGTCGTTAGTCCGTAGTTGCATCAATTCATTAAGACTATCATCATCCGTATACACCTGTTGTATCGCGTAGCCTTCTTCTTTGTCAATTTTATAAAAATAAAACTCTTCCAGGCAGGCTTCCAAAAGCGCACCATTGCTATCAATGATACGCTCATCATGCTTATGAGGAGGAAACGAGCTCCAGTTGCCTGACGGCGTGTACACTTCAACAGCCACTAACTGGCTGCAGCCGAAACCAGGCTCAATCAGGCTGTTGATCTGCCTCGTGGCATTATCACCGCCCCTTATTTCGATGGCTGCTTCTGCCGGTGTCTTAAAACGCGCGGGGAACTCGCTCGTCGCTTTACACCACCCGGTTGCGATATCAAGTATTTCCGATTCGGCTCTCAAACTAAATGATGTACGAGGTGGTAAAAACAAGGTATGCGCTATACCATCAAAAACAGATTTTCTCCCTTTGGTTGTCTTCCAGGAACCCTTACTCGACTGAACAGAGTAGTCGCCACTTAACAAAATTATACCATACTCGTGATCACCAGTGTCACCTTCCCAAACGACGTGTTTCTGCATCAGGCGGGCTTCGAAATTCAAATGTTTCCATCCTGCTTCACTTACCGAAACCGATTGATATATACCGAATCCTCTCGATGCATGACTTACCAGCTGATATCTATTATCCCTTATCATAAATTCAATTGAATGGTCGACGTTTTTCCTTTTGACCCTAATATTTCAAAACGCTCGATCATAAATTCTTTATAAGCTTTCATATATTCCTTTCCTGGCACAACAGGATCAAATCCTTCCGGATGCTCGAAAAAAAATTTCCTATGTACCTTGGTCCAAAGCAGCCTCAGGTCTGTTGCGATATTGACTTTACAAATTCCATAAGATATGGCTTTTTTTAATTCTTCGTCGGCCACACCACTTGCATTTTCCTGCAAGCTTCCTCCATACAGATTGATTGCATGGACATCATGGGGATTAACTTTAGAACTACCATGTAATACAAGGGGAAAATTGGGCAATTGCGCCTGAATCTCACTTAATACCTGGAATTGCAACCCCTTCCCACCGCTGAACTTGTATGCACCATGGCTTGTACCTACTGCCACTGCAAGGCTGTCACACCCCGTACGATCAACAAATTCTTTGGCCTGATCCGGGTTGGTATATCGTGCGCTGGCTGTTTCAACTTCCATATCGTCCTCTACCCCGCTCAATACACCCAGTTCAGCCTCAACCATAATATTTTTTAAATGCGCTTTATCAACTACCGACTTTGTCCGCCTCACATTTGTAGAAAAATCATCGTGTGAGGCATCGATCATTACCGAGGTATAAGTATCATTGATCGCATCATCAATATGCTCTTCCGTACCATGATCAAGATGGATAGCAAATAAAGCGTTAGGATAAATGGATGCCGCGGTATGGACCATTGACATAAGCATCTTTGGATGCGCATAATTTCTCGCCGCTGGTGTGATCTGAACTATAATTGGCGTCGACGAATCTTCAGCCGCCGAAAATAAACCATGGACCTGTTCCATAGTAAATACATTTACAGCTGCAATGGCATATTTTCCGTAACAATGGTTATAAAATATTCTTGGTGAAACAGGATTCATCGGTAGCGATAAAAAATCGATTATAAATAGTATGACTAGTTACTCTCATTTTTTAAGAATTCACCCAGCTCCCTGATCCTATCTGTTCCGATCAAATCAACAGTAAGCTTCTTTTGCCATTTCCACGACAGAAGGTTATCCGGCGCGGCCCAAAAACGAATAGGCTTACCGGCCCGGTGCACACTATCGATGATACTTTTAACGGACAGTAACTCATCCTTAGCTGGCTCACGATCGCCTTTCCAGTTAGACAACTTATTAAATGGCAAACTCACCAGCGCGACCTTTCGCCACTCATCTGCTGAATGTTGTTGCTTAAGGTCGGAATCAAAAAAAATAAAATCCGGGTAATTCTTGTACTCCTCCGGTAAAGGTCTTTCCCCGCTGATCACCACGGTAACAGGTTGACGTACGCCTGGTTTTGCTAGATAAGGCTGCAGAGGTTCCAGTTCAGAAATTAAAAGCCCTAAGCAGTTCCTGTGATCTTGTTTTATATCAATTAACAAAATCACCTGATAAGATTTTCCATCTTTCAACTCCTTCAATAATGGCTCTATGTACAGCCTTGTTAGCGTATTTTCTTGTTTGATTTCATCCCTGGTGTGAGCTACGAGCAATTTCCCGCCAACAGGAAAAATATCTGCCTCTATAGAACCAAAACCGCTCTCATATGCCAGGTAAAATGGCCTGGGATTAAGATAGTCATTATGCGCATGTCCATTAGCCGTCGAGTACCTCTTTTCCTGGCCGGTTGCGATAACTGTCCAAAAAATAGATGCAAACAAGAATAATATGCTGGATAAACGCTTCATCAGGGTTTCAGGTGAACCTAATCTCAATCTAAAACAAAAAAATTTTCTGGTGATGGTACATGCAAGCAAGTGCTTGCATGTACCATTTATACAGCTAACTATAAATTTAAAACTCTTAGTACCCTTCATTTTGTACCAGGTAACCCGGTATGCTCGATGCTCCGTCGATAGCAGTTTGCGGAATGGGGAATACCCTTTTCTTTGGATCTGAATTGCTTTTCTCAGTCCAGGTTCCTTCATATTTTCCAAAGCGTATCATATCGGTACGCCGAACCATTTCCCAATATAGTTCAAAACCTCTCTCGCGGTACAAAAGATTCAAATCCATTGTCGTCAAAGGTGCTGGTACAACCCTTGCTGTTCTTGCCGCACGTATTGTATTTACATCATTTAAGGCACCAGCAGCATCATTGGACCGACGCAATTTGGCCTCAGCACGCATCAGGTATACATCAGCCAGGCGCAATATTACAATATCATGTTCGCCAAAATTTCTACCACTAACCGATCCGCGGCTGAATTCATACTTTTCAACTCTGTAACCTGTATTATAGTTGCTGCCAGGTACAGTAAAATCAATAAACTCTGTAAATTCCACTGGAAGATCGGGTCTTGACCTGGTTGCATTAAATAGTGGGCTCACTTTCATTTTTCCATCAGCGCATTTTTTAAAAGAGCCATCAGGATTTTTTGTTAACCCATATTGCTGGCCACGTAATATCCCCCTGTTGATATGAAAATTGGCTGCATCCACACAGGTATCATTGGGATTGGAATAAATAGTCAGGTTCTCTTTGTAAAAACGTGGATCTGCATCGGCAGGATCCAAAGGCGCATAAGCGTCCTCCCAGGTTTGGTAAAAATCCGACGTTATCCCGGGACCATCAGTTCCATTGGCACCTGTATAGGCTGGTAAGGGAAACTGGTCACCTGACAATGAGAAATACGCCATCCTGTTGTGACCGTTCAAGTCAGCCCTTTGGTCAACTGCAAAGATTAGTTCTTTGTTTGTATGGTTTGCGTCATCGAAGATTGAAAAATACTCTGCAGCCAGTGTGTATTGATTTGAACCAATGATCTTATCGCAATACTCTATAACTTTATCCATGTCCTCAGGTGTAAATGTAAAATTGGCGGCATACCTGTCGCGATATACCGCTGCATTCAGGTGAAGCCTGGCCAGTAAACCCCATACACCAGCTTTTGTAATTCGCCCAGGCCCAGTCGTATTGTCGAGGTCCGGCTCCGCCGTCAGGAGTTCTGATTTGATATACTCAATGGCTTCATCACCTCTTACAACCGTAGAAATACCGCTCGGCGTTTCTTTTATAAATACCACCCCAAAAAGATCAAGTGTCAATAAGGAATAGTAGGCCCTCATGGCGCGGGCTTCCGCGAGAAATATCTTCGCATTGGGATCAGTATTGGTTGCAAGCGAATTGATCGCCGTTACGGCACGAGATAGCCCCAGTACAATATTATTCCATGTATTTCTTACGTTCGGATCACCACTTGTTGTCTCATGTTTATGCAGGGAAATATAAATCCCATTATCGCCCCAGTCGGTACCACCACGATAAGGAAGAATAGCTTCATCAGTTGAAATTTCCTGCAGGGCAAAGTATTGTGTGTGCTGAAATATTGTTGGAAGAACACTGTACACCGGCGCTATCGTACCCTCGGCCAGCTGCTTGTCGGTCAGACCAGCTACAGATGCTTCATCCAGAATTTCTTCATTCAACTTAGTACAACTGTTCAATATGGCCACTGCCCCGAAAAATGTAAGAACCTTTATTATTTTCTTTTTCATTTTTTTCAGTTTTAGAATGACAGATTTAATCCAAAGATGAAAGACTTTGCTTTTGGATAACTTAAATAATCTATACCGTAGGAACTAACACTACCTATATTACGGTCGATATTGACTTCCGGATCATATCCGTCATAATCAGTTATTACAAACAAGTTCTGCCCGGTAACAGATAGACGAAGAGCTGAGGCCCATTTCAAAAAGCTAATGGAGCGTGTATTAAAATTATAACCCAGCGATACATTGTTTAAACGGAGGTAACTACCATTCTTTAAATAACGGCTACTCACTGAAGCAGGATTATTGTTTGACTCGTTGAGGTTTTGCGCAGCAGCACTGGTTGTGTTGGTGCTCTTCGCCAGTTTAGCTTTATAAAATATTGAATTGGCGGTATTGTCATAAACCTTATTTCCGGATACACCATTAAAATTGATGGCCAGGTCAAAACCTTTGTAATCTACGGATCCATAAAAACTATAAAGTTTGTCTGGCAAAGCGGTACCAACAGGCACCCTGTCCTTATCGTTTGAAATAGATCCGTTTTTATCGGCGTCAAGGTAGGCACTTAGGCTGTCAGGACCGATACCGGTATATTGCAGTAAGTAGAATGTACCTATAGGTTGCCCATTGATATATCCATTTAAGGTTGCAGACGTTAATCCAGAGCCCTGGGCCGATCCCGATGGAATGATCGTATAAGGCGAATTCTCGATGTTATTATTTATAAAAGTGATATTACCACCCAAACCAAAGCTGAGGTCCTTATTGATCTTTTTACGATAATTCAGATCGATTTCCAGGCCATTGTTGGTAATTGCCATGTCCTTTACATTGGTCCAGACTTCAGATGATGGCTGTACCGGGTCTGCAGGAGTTACCTGCAATAGTATATTGGTTGATTTTTTATTGAAATAGTCGATAACACCAGTAAGATCCCCATTAAAGAGTCCGAAATCAAGACCTATATCCCACTGTTCTGATACTTCCCACTGAATGTCAGGATTTGCCAGTCGTACATAGGTATAACTTGCCGGATATGTACCGGAGGGATAAAGCGGGTAGCTTCCACCGGTTGACTGAAACAGGGGTTGCGTGATCTTGGGTGGTATTTCCTGGTTACCGGTGCGTCCCCAGCCAGCTCTCAATTTCAGATTGCTGAAAATATCAGAGTTTTTGACAAAATCTTCCTCAGATAATTTCCATCCAAGTGAAAATGAAGGGAAATAACCGTACTTATTATTTTCACCAAATTTGGATGAACCGTCCGCTCTGAAATTAATAGTCGCTAAATATTTGTTATCATACTGGTAAGTAACCCTGCCAAAATAGGATTGCTGTTCATTCACATAAGCATACCCACCAGGTCGATTGTTCACCAGCGTCAGTTCCTGGCCTACACCGGGATTATATATCGGCTCCACTCCTCCAATCGGAAGTTTATTGATGCTAAAGTTCCTTCCCTGTATATTGAATTTTTGGAAAGAATGGCCGGCCAACACTGAAATATTGTGTCCTGATTCGACAAACGAATAAGTAAGATAGTTTTCGATCAGAGTATTTCTGTTGTAGTTCTGATAAGAATCCAGTCTGCCGTCACGGGGAGGGGTAGCACTGGCAAGCGCCTGCACATCCCGTACTCCATTAGAATTGTCAATACCAAAATTAAGTTTATAGATCAGCCCTTTTATGATGCGAACTGAAGGTGATATATTACCAATAAATCTGTTGATCGTACCTACATCTTTATCAAGTTCAAAATAAATGAGTGGGTTATTCAAAACATTCTGATATATAGCTGGCTCACCATTTGCATCATAAGCCGGATAAGTAGGATTATTTCCCAATGCCTCGCCTATGATACTTGTAATAGGTGGGCGAACATTTTTTGTGTGCGCGACACTCAGATTGGCTTCGATAGTCAGCCTGTCGTCTAAAAATTTTTGTGTTGCATTAAATCGTCCGGTGTACCTGTCAAGTGAATTATTCCGGATAATCCCTT
>JAEYVW010000335.1 GCA_023429365.1 Bacteroidota bacterium | reverse complement strand
GCCGGTATCGTGATGCTTGTTTCATTCTTTATTCAAACTGGTCCGGCCAGTGGCGGATGGACGATGTACCCGCCATTGAGTGCGCTAGGGCAGGCCAACGAGGGTTCCAAGCTGGGTGCTGACCTTTGGCTTATCAGTATGGCCCTGTTCATAGTTTCGCAGTTGCTCGGTGGTCTGAACTATATTTCTACAATATTAAACATGCGTACCAAGGGCATGAGCATGACGCGTATGCCGCTTACGATCTGGGCGCTGTTCTTTACTGCCATTCTTGGTGTATTGTCGTTCCCGGTACTGCTTTCAGGTGCGATCCTGTTGTTGTTTGATCGTAATATCGGCACCAGCTTCTACCTGAGTGATATCGTGGTAAGTGGTCAGGTATTACCCAATGAAGGGGGAAGTGCCATCCTGTACCAGCACTTATTCTGGTTCCTGGGTCACCCTGAAGTATATATCGTGATCCTGCCTACCATGGGTATTGTGTCAGAAGTGCTGGCGATCAATTCGCGAAAACCCATCTTCGGTTATATGGCGATGATCGGTTCGCTGTTCGCGATCTGCGTTCTGGCCTTCCTTGTTTGGGCGCACCACATGTTTGTAACCGGTTTGAACCCCTTCCTCGGTTCGATCTTCGTGTTGCTTACCTTACTGATCGCAGTACCTTCGGCTATTAAAGTATTTAACTGGCTTACGACGATCTGGCGAGGAAGTATACGTTTCACACCAGGTACCTTGTTTTCCATCGGTTTTGTAAGCTTATTCATCTCCGGTGGTCTTACGGGAATCTGGGTAGGTAATTCAACTATTGATATTCACCTGCATGATACAATGTTTGTGATCGCTCACTTCCACCTTGTAATGGGTGTGGCCGCATTCTTTGGCATGTTTGCCGGTATCTATCACTGGTTCCCGAAAATGTTCGGGCGGTTTATGAACAACACACTCGCCTATATCCATTTCTGGGTGACACTAGTCGGTTCATACCTCATTTTCTGGCCCATGCACTACCAGGGCATGGCAGGAATGCCACGTCGATATCTCAATAAGGAGATCTGGCAGTCGTTCAACCAGTTTGGTGAATTGGATAAAATGATCACCGTGGTAACCATTGTTGTATTTGCTGTACAGCTGATGTTTGTCTTCAATTTCTTCTATTCTATTTTCAAAGGTAGAAAAGTTACAACGCCTAATCCCTGGAAAGCGACAACACTGGAATGGACCACAAAGATCAACCCGGGTCATGGCAATTGGGACGGTGAGATTCCCGAGGTTCATCGCTGGGCATATGATTACAGTAAAGATGGAAGAGACTTTATTCCGCAAACTGAGCCGATCGGCGCGGGAGAGAGTAAACACTAGATAATTTGAAAATGTGCGAATTTGAAAATTTGAAAATGTGTGAATGACTATTGTGAGGTAGATGGGGATGCGATAACGCAGTGAGGAAGCAGGTTGAATAAAATAGCGAAAGCTGTGATGAAAAGGATAAAAGACTATTTACAGTTGGTGAAGCTTTCGTTGAGTATCATGGTTGTGTTCAGCAGTGTGATCAGTTACTTACTGGTACCTGGTATCGGTGAAAAGTATGCGAATCCCCTGTTGATGTCAATATTGCTCTTTGTAGCTGGGATGTTGGTGACAGGCAGTGCCAACGCGATCAACCAGGTAGTAGAAAAGGATACCGACGCGATGATGAAACGAACCAGTAGCAGACCTGTTGCTGCGGGACGGATGAGCGTCAATCACGGATGGGCCTTTGCTGTTTTAACCGGGGCAGCTGGCGTGCTGCTTCTGGGTATTTACTTTAACTGGTTATCGGCAGGACTCGCAGCGTTTAGTTTATTTCTTTACGCGTTTATTTATACACCGTTAAAGAAAGTGAGTTCGATCGCTGTACTTGTTGGTGCTTTTCCTGGTGCGTTACCCTGCCTGATCGGCTGGACCGCCGGCGATGGTGAGCTGTCGCTGGGAGGCTGGATCCTTTTTGGGATACAGTTCCTTTGGCAGTTTCCGCATTTTTGGGCTATTGCCTGGATAGCGCATAGCGACTATTCAAAAGCGGGATTCAGGTTGCTGCCTTCCGATAAAGGGCCAACAAAATTTACCGCACTTCAAACAGTGATCTATTCACTCTTGCTGTTGCCGGTTACATTGTTGCCATTTTATACAGGTATGTGTAGTTATAGCGATGTGAAAGGGATGATCGGTATCGGGCTGGTTATTTTGGCGAATGTGTTTATGCTTTCAAGAAGTGTGAGCCTTTACCGAAAAATGGATACGGCCTCAGCACGGAAAGTGATGTTTGGAAGTTATTTGTACCTGCCGGTTGTATTGCTGGCATTATTGATGAGTAAAATATAATTAACAGATATAATAAAGTGTGATGGATGTAGTGATGAACAAGCAAAGTAAGAAAATTCATCCCCATAAGTTTACATTATGGGTAGCTATTGCGAGTATCCTGATGATGTTTGCGGGACTCACCAGTGCTTTTATCGTTAAAAGCAACCTGGCGGGCTGGCGCGATATCGAGGTACCGAAAATATTCTGGGTATCAACCGCAGTAATTGCGGCCAGCAGCCTGACGATACAAATGGCGCTGCGGGCGTTTCGTCAGCGGGAGATGAGAAACTATCGCCTGTTGATGTGTTTGACGCTGGTACTGGGAATTGTTTTCGTGGTATTGCAATGGTTGGGGTTTATGGATCTGTGGGAACAGAACATCAGGTTTGCCGGCTCCTCAGGTGCAGGTCAATTCCTGTACGTGATCTTTGGTCTGCACGCCCTGCACGTAGTAGGTGGGGTGATCGCTTTGATCTTTTTGTTTTTCAAAGCGTTCTTGGGTCATACAAAAATGTATAGCCCGGTACCGGTAGAAGTGGCAGCGATTTACTGGCATTTTGTAGATATCCTTTGGATCTACCTGCTGGTGTTTTTTATTGTGATTGGTTAGAGGTTGGAGGGTTTAGGTGCAAACCTTGGAACTTCCATCTTGGACAATTTATAAATTAGGAATTTAATAAACATGGATACAACAGCTACAACGCATCGGACAAAATGGTGGAGCGGGGGCAAGAGTCCCTTCAACCTGGAGTATGGAAAGGTGATGATGTGGTATTTTTTGATGAGCGATGCTTTTACATTTGGCGCATTCCTGATATCGTATGGAACGATACGTTTTAGTCATAACTACTGGCCTGACCCGAACGTGGTGTTCAATGCATTTCCGGGTGCCGGCCATGCCAATCTACCTCTGGCTTTTGTGAGTGTGATGACCTTTATCCTCATCATCAGTTCCGTGACCATGGTACTTGCTGTGCATGCGGGGCATAAAGGTGACAAACAGGGTGTGGTAAAATGGCTGGGCTGGACAATCGTGGGTGGTCTTGCGTTTTTGAGCTGCCAGGCCTGGGAATGGCATCACCTGATCACCGGTGAACATGCAACGCTGATCGATGGTCAGATCCAATGGGTTGGTCAAACAACAAGAGTGAATCCCTGGGGTGAGCTGGCTTCTACTTCCGACGTGACCGCAGCGATTCAAAATTCATCGCAACATTCCCTGGCTTTGCTGGTACATGAGCAGGATCATTCACAGGTGTACGAGCAACTCATGGGTATGCCCAAAGAAAAGCTGATCAGCATGATCAATACCAGCGATTTGCATATTCGTGAAAACGGACCCGTTGCATTTGGAGGATTTTTCTACGGTATTACAGGCTTTCACGGTTTCCACGTGTTTTCCGGGGTTGTCATCAACATCGTCATGCTGATCATGGCACAACAGGATGTGTTTAAAAGGCGTGGCCACTACCTGATGATCGAGAAAGCCGGTTTGTACTGGCACTTTGTAGACCTGGTATGGGTATTTGTATTCCTGGTATTCTATCTGATCTAACGGAGTATTGAAGCCCGGCATTATAAATTTTAACTTTAGAACTTTTTAAATATGGATCCACACGCAGTTTCGTCCGAGATTTCCGTTCCACATGAACATCATTCGGATGCAGATTTTAAGAAAAGGGTAAAGAAGACGACAATTCTTCTTTCGATCATTACTGTTGTTGAGCTGGGAATTGGGTTGCTTATTTATAATATGCATAAAGGCGAGAACCCCAGCGAATTACTCGTATTGATGTTCAAAGGAGTGGTGTGTATACTTACACTGGCAAAAGCTTATTATATCGTAGCGGTATTTATGCACCTCGGTGACGAGATCCGCAATTTTATCATGACCATTGTGGTACCTTTGCTCTTGTTCATTTGGTTTATCATCGCTTTCCTAATGGATGGAAATTCGTTCAAAGATCTGCGTAACAAATTCGATCCTCACTTTAAGGAAAGAACGATGCCCAAGCAACACGAACCTGCAAAGAAAGCCCCTGAGCAACCACAGCCGGGAAGACAATAAGCATACGAAACGAATTATGTAGCCGGTCTTTGCAGTTTTGTAGACCGGCTTTTTTTTGAATACTGGATGCTGGATTCTTGATGTTGAGAGTAGTAGATTTTAAAAAATTATTGATTTGAACAAGAAAGCTTTTTATGCCATATTACTCGCGGTAGCCCTGCCTTTGCTGGGTTATTTCTTTATAAAGCGCTATGGTGAGACGGCGATTGTGATGCCTCCGCATTATTTTATGGATACCGTGATCACCAAAACTGTAAAGGGTAAGAAGATCCAGGATACGGTCTGGCAAAAAATTCCGGATTTTTCGCTGGTCAACCAACAGGGTGATTCTGTATCATGGGACGATTTGCGGGGCAAAGTAGTGGTGGCGGATTTTTTCTTTACTCATTGTCCCACCATTTGCCCAAGGCTCACCACTAATATGAGATGGGTGCAACAATCCATCAATAATTCGAGAAGAGTGGGTGATAAGACACCAGAGTTTATTCATTTTCTTTCCTTTAGCATTGATCCGGAACGCGACTCGGTGCCCCGGCTGAAACAATGGGCCGATCGCTTCCAGGTAAATCCCGGCCAGTGGTGGTTATTAACGGGCAATAAAAAAGAAATCTACGACCTGGCTATCAACGAAATGAAGATCGGTGTTGTGGACGGAGAGG
>JAEYVW010000330.1 GCA_023429365.1 Bacteroidota bacterium | reverse complement strand
CAGGTACATCATATGCCCGCTCCGGTAGCCCTTCCAGCTCAGGCGCTCCTTGAGTTTGCCCGCTGCGTCCATTTGCCAGAGATTGTACTTGGCATTGAAATAATCACAGGCGCCATCATAATAACCTGACTGTACCATCACATGCAGGAAGGGGTTCTGGGCCATGGCCTGGCGCAGGTTTTCACCCGTACGGTCGCCGCTACGGTCCCAGGGATGCACATTGCCAAACATCAGGTATTTCAGGTCGGTTTTATAGTTGAGCTCGTTACGCAAATACATATTGATCGCTGGCGTAAATGAATGCAGCCAGGAAGTAAGCTCCGCATTGAAATCGGGTCGCTCGCCGGCATCACCCTTGTCAATACCACGATAGCGGGAGTCGAGCCGGCCCACGGTAAATCCTTTATCGCGCAACAGTTCCTTCCAGAAAAAATTCAGGGGCACATCCAGGTTATGCTGCAGGATCACTTTGGCAGAAAGACCGGAATAACGCGCCATCTTTTCGGCGATCTGTTTTTTCTTTTCATCGCCCAGCGAACTGCCGAGGCTCATGGCCGGGATTAGCTCATGGATGGTAAAGTTCTCTACCTCTGGCAGCATGTCGACCAGGTCTTTTTGTTGCAAATCGGCCGGCAGTACTTTATGATCCCAGGCTGTAGCGGCAAAATAGGGGAGACGAAGCGCCGCTTCCACCGGACCGCCACGCTCGATACCCAGGTCGGTGGGTGATACCAGGATCACACCGTTCAGGTACATCCATTGTGCGTTCTGTAGTTCCAGCGCCAGCCCCGATACGCGGGTGGTGCCATAACTTTCGCCGATCAGGTATTTGGGAGATGCCCAGCGGTTGTTGCGGGTCACGAAAGTGTTGATCCACTCTGCCAGGTATTTTATATCGGCACGTACACCAAAGAATTTGCTACCCGGGATATCCTTGCTGACGGCTCTTGAATAACCAGTGTTCACGGGATTGACAAATACGATATCGGCCACATCCAGGATCGAGTATGGATTTTCCTTAATACCATATGGCTGTACGGGATACCCTTCGTCATCGATATTGAGCAGGCGCGGCCCAGTATAGGCAATATGCATCCATACCGAAGCAGAGCCGGGCCCACCATTGAAGGAGATCACCAGTGGCCGGGAGGCGCGGTCCTTTACATCGCTGCGTTCATAATAGGTGTAGAATAAACCGGCGAGGGTCTTGCCTTCCTCATCCCATACGGGCATGGTGCCGGTGGTGGCTTTGTAGGGGATCCGCTGACCCTTGATGGTTACCGCGTGATCGGTGACAACTGTTTTGTCGGGATTGAAAACAATATTCGGGAGGTTGGTCTTTTCCTCCTTCACCGCAGGCTTTTCTTCCTGGCGGGGCTGAGGCGCCGCTGACCTCGGCTGTGCGGATATTTCGCTAAAAATGCTGATAAGTAGAACGGCAAAAAGAAATTTTCTCATGTAACTGCATTGGTTTTAAAGCTTGAAAAATAAGTTAGAGTGAATTTAAAGGTTTATTCGAGTATTTATTTCACCAAAAGGAAACTATTCGTATTTTAAGCCCAAAATATAAAATTCACCATGCGAAAGTATCCAATCTTAATTCTGTTGACCGGGGCTGTGTTTGTGTTTTCCTATTGCAGCAGTTCCAAAAAAGCAGCAAAGGCCGAATCACCTAAGGTAGCTTATGAAAACAGTATTCAAACCCTGGTGGTTGGCAATTGCAGCCCCTGCCATATTCCTGAAAAAGGTGGCAAGAAAAAAGCATATGACAACTTTGCCAACGTGAAAAGCGATATTGATGATATCATCCGTCGCATTGAAATGGAACCACATGAAAGAGGATTTATGCCATTCAAGAAAGAAAAATTAAGCGATAGCACGATCGCTGTTTTCAAGAAATGGAAAGAAGGTGGATTACTTGAAAAATAAATATTAATAAAACATAATAATGGTGGGCGCCTCTCAAAGGTGCCCACCATTTCTTTTTATATCAACAACTGATTATCCTCTACGTATCATTTCCCGACCAGATCCCCGACACTCATATTCACTCCCTTGTTTTTTGGCCCTCCCATTAATATTTATTGTTATTCGTCCGTCTTTGTGTAGGATAAACACTACAAGAATTTTGACATAAGTATTACAATTAAAAGAGGCAGGAATCTATTTTTTTAGGGTTGGTCATTTTGTTCCTTTACTAAACCAAACTAACCTTATTTATAAAAAGTTTCATTTAATGTCCGTATGCGTCAGCTAAAAATTTCCAAATCAATAACAAGCCGTGAATCGGCCAGCCTGGAAAAATATCTCCAGGAAATCGGTAAAGTGCCCCTGCTTACGGCTGAGGAGGAAGTGCAGTTGATCAGGGCTGTAAAGAATGGTGACAAAAACGCCCTGGATAAGATCGTGAAAGCAAACCTTCGTTTCGTTGTATCTGTTGCCAAGCAATACCAGGGACAGGGGCTTTCCCTTCCCGATCTAATTAATGAGGGTAATATTGGATTAATTAAGTCTGTTGATCGATTCGACGATACACGCGGATTTAAATTTATTTCATTTGCCGTGTGGTGGATCCGCCAGAGTATTATCAAGGCTCTGGCAGATCATGCGAGACTGGTGCGATTGCCGCTCAACAAAGTGATCGCTGGTGGCCGAATCCGCAAAGCGGATTCACTGCTGGAGCAGGAGCTGGAAAGAACACCTTCAGCCGAGGAACTGGCTGAAGTGCTGGATATGGAACCGCATGAAGTGACCGCGCACCTTAACACAAAAGGACATGTGAGTCTCGATACACCTTTTTCGGAAGATGAGGATGGAGGCAGCCTGCTCGATGTACTGGAAAATCCGAATGTTGATGGTGCTGATCGCAAACTCGATCATGCCGAATCTTTGAAACAGGAGATCGACCGTACACTGCAAATTCTTCCCGAGCGACATAAAGAAATGCTTTGTTATTTCTACGGTATTGGTGTGGACTACCCGCTTAGTCTCGATGATATTGGGCGGCGGTATGATATAACCCCGGAGCGCGTGAGACAGATCAAAGACAAAGCGATCAGCAAATTAAGAGCCAGCCAGAATTTTGATCAGCTCCGTGCATATCTCGGTATATAATTTATTTTTTCTGGTAAGACTAAAAAAGGCCCTCCCGGGGCCTTTTACTGTTAAGATAAGGTTTAATGGAAATGATCAGATCTTGACATAGCGAAGGGTAGTGGCCTCGCCTGTGGATTTATCTTTTATACGCAGGAAGTAAACGCCTTTGGTCATGGCAGGTAATTCAACTGTGGCATTAGTCAATCCGGTTGAATGCACCATCGCACCAGCAGCATTGATAATGGATAATTCCTGGTTACGATATTCACTTATCCCGTTAAGAGTGATTCTATTGCCTGTATTCGGAACCGGAAATACAGAGATGCTACCGCGGTTCGATTCGATTCTTACCGACCGTGTTTCTGAGTAAGTGGTGTTACCATTAAAATCGGTCTGCCTTATTCTGTAATACGATGTACCGTTTACTGGTGATTCATCTGTCGCCTCGTAGCTGTTCAGATCGGTGGAGTTGCCAGCGCCCTTTACCTTCTTTATGCCTGTCCAGTTGTCCTGGTTGGTTGAACGCTCCACCGTGAAATAATCATTATTCGTTTCAGTGGCGGTCTGCCAGTTGAGCTTTACTTTTTTACCTTCCTCGCGGGTTGTAAAGCTTACCATTTTCACCGGCAGAATAGAGGCGTAGGCAAATGAAACCACCTCGTAGTTGATCCCATCGCCAGAGATTGCGATCTCAATCGATTTGAAATTCATGGTTGCAACCGTTGCAGTTGCGCAATCGCTTTCCTGTCTCCAGGCGCGACCTGTAGTCCTGGTCGTTCCGGTAGCTGCTTTTTTCGGCAGATTAAAAAATAGAGAACCGCGGTCGTTGGTGATGGTCCCCTGTAAAGTGTACAGGTTCTTTGGCGCGTTATTACCCGTGATGGTGATAACGTATTCGAGCTCTACATCATAATTATATCCCCAGGTACAGCTGTTAGCGTTGCCGTGCACAACCAGGTCGATTGGGGCAACATAAATATTAACACTATAGCCCTTTGTAGACTGGATACTAATTTGAGAAAATAATGTATTTGTGGAAAGACTAAATACAAGCAGTAAGACAGTTAAGCGTAAAGTTAGTTTCATGGGTTGGAATTGGTTGTTATTAAATCGGAGGCAAAACAAGGTAAAACTCCGCTGGATTCATAGTATTTTCTGCAATTTTTTCTCGGATTTTTTCAGATTCTCTATATTGTGTTATTAATGAAACTATTACGAATAAAATTTTATTTTCCTGCATCAACTTTTTAAGAGTTTTAGCTTACAGTTTCTAAGTGTTTACCATTAAAAAACGGAAAACTGAAAACAGCTGGTTTTATTGTACGACAGCCCTTATTTCATAAAACTCTAATGCGAATAGCTCGTATTTTTTCGCATTCTTTATCGTAAAAACTGAAGTGAATGGGTGGTCGATGCAAGTCGCTTAACGGCCTTTTTGGTGGGTATAAACTTTTATTGAAACCAGGCTAAACCAGAGCAGGAAGGACAGGAAGCTGATCTTTTGGATAACGGGTAATGCCCCGATCCAGGTTTTGGTGTAATATACATAGGTGTTGAGCAGCGCCAGCAGCAGGCAAAGGATGCCGGAAAAAATAAAGCCCCAAAGTCGAAGATGAAACATGCCCCATAAAGTGAGCAGCATGGACAACAGGCCAAGTGCTACAGAGGCATTTATCACAGTGTCGTGATTGCCTGACTGTAAGAACGAAAGTACGCCCATCGAGAGAATGCCGGAGATGCTGATCACAATTTTTGTCCATTTAGGAAGATCCAGGAGGCGTGGTACGAAATAAGAATAAAGGGCGATGCTCAAACAAAGCACTGCCATGGCTGTGATCGCAATGGTTCTGGCTGTATTCGGCAATCCATTTTCGGCGTTATGTGCCAGCAGGTCACACCAATAATTCTGCATCCAGTTGAACCCAACTGAACTACGGTCGACCTCTGATCCTCCGGGGTATTGGAATACGGCCACGAGATAAAGCAATACATACAGGCAGAATCCAAAGGCGGGCAGAAGTAAAATGTTATGTCGGGAGGGTGATTTCAATTCTAGTGTAATTTCTTTTCAAGGCATTGCGCGGTATCGTCCCCAATCCATTTTCCATAAACCGGCGTAGAACTAAATCCTTCTTTATCATAAAAACGTAAGGCTTCTGGTTGAGGAGCCCCGGTTCTTAGTTTGATCAGCTTAAAATTTTTCTCTCTTGCAAAAGTCTCCAGTTGCATCAACAATTCATGCGCAATCCCTGTGCCCCTGGCTGATGGGGCAACGTACATCATATCAAGTTCGGCGTCCTGGTCATTAAGCGGAGATATCGCGATACTGCCTACAGGCTCATCATTAACAAATGCCAGCCAGAACCCTGAGCGGGGCCCGGTAAATACGTCGGCCGTGAAAGGCATTGGCGCTTTAAAGTCGTAGCGTGTTTGTATTTCTTCCCAAAGCGCAGTCATCATGCTGTGTGCCGCCGGGGAAGCGGGATCGGCTGGCGATATGGATACTTTGGTCATCATAATTCAGAAGTGTAACAATAATTTTTATTCGAACCAGATAAACATCGATTCAAAATTGAGTGTCATCTTTTCGAACTGGCCGATCAGGTCCTGTCCAAAATTGCCGGTGAAATGATTTTCTTCTTTTAAACTTTCTTTCAGCAGTTCTACCGAATCGAGTTGGATAACCCTATTGCTGATAGTGGTAGAAAATGGAACCCGGTAACCCCTGATGGTTGTATGTCCGCCGGCGCCACCAAACCTGATATCTGCTTCTGGAAAATTCGTTACAATGCTGTCTTTGTGTTTTTTGAAATAATTGTCATATAGCATAGTAGAATTAGCACCAGAGTCGAAAGTAAAATTTCCCTCATCAAGCCTGATAACGGGTGTCAGGAAACTAAGCGCCATATTTTGTTCACGGTCCGCCGATCTTTGAGATGGAACTATAAATTCACCACTGCGGGTGAGTTGTACTTCCTTCATCGCCTCGATCACCGGAAACCCGATAATACCATTGATCTGAAATGGGATCTGCTGTATGGCAAGGGCTTCATCCGGCATCACCAGGAAGACAGCATTTTTAACAAGGATATCACCCATGCTAAATTCGGGACACACGCCGATCTTTGATTTGACTTTATTCCCTGTGATGGAACCCACGTCGATCACGGTGGTATCCATTATACGTATCTTCAGTTTCTGTGCGGTTGATTCAGTGACCGTGGAGAAATTTGCACCGGTATCAAAAATAAAATCCATTACCAGCGAATCCAGTCTCAGTTCCAGGTTCTGCAACCCCAGCCTGTCGCGTTTAAGTTTTAATACAGTATGATCATTGATGATCACCTGCTGTGGTGGTTGTCCTGACAGCGCGGCCCAGATCTTTTTCGTGTTCTTATAGTCCTGTATATCTTCTTCTTTCATCTGGCTTTTATAACCGGTCAGCATTTCATCCATGGCTTCGTCAGCCTCTTTGTATTCAAACAGCTTTGAATGATTCATTTGCCGGGTACGTAATAACTTGTATTTATCCTTGTCCGAGAGTTTTGCATCGTAAAACTTAAACAGCGAATCAATTTTGTGATTCGAAGCGGAGAGCCTGTTGAAGACATTGTCAATAACCGCACCCAGTTTTAGGCGATGGAATTCCTCTAAGCTATCGCGTGCTATTTGATATTTATCACGGGCAATGAAATAATCATTTACCTGTAAGAGTGAATCAATTTCATGGTAGACCCGAAGTGAGACTTCTTCAGAGGGACCTGGTGTTTGACATGCGTTTATTAACAATAATAGGAGGGCGTATAGCATTTTTCTCATAGCCTGGTATTTGCAGGCATGGAATTTAAGCTATTTTAATGTTTGGAAAATGATAAAACCGTCGAGTTGAATGTGCTGGTGTGTATGGGTATAAAAAAAGAGGCTGATTCAAAGATTTAGCCGGGAAGGATGGGAGGCGAAGATGTTATCGCATGAATAACTTTTTCGGCCTCAGGTTTTGTCAGTCAACTTTATAATTCCCGCACAAAATTACGAAACTGAATCAGCCTCTGAGAGGGACTCTTAATATCCTTTAGGTTTTTCTGCTTTCTTTTTTTCCATCAGGGCAGTATACTTAGTTTGCTGCTCCGGTGTCAGAAATTCGAACAACTTTGCCTGTTTTTCTTTTTTCAGTTCCATCTTTTTTTCTTTTTGTGCTTCTTTACCCAGGCTGGCATCTTTTTTTAGTTCTTCAAATTTTCCTTCATACTCTTTACTAACGGCATCATACTTTTGAATTT
>JAEYVW010000313.1 GCA_023429365.1 Bacteroidota bacterium | reverse complement strand
CACACCTTTAACGAACCCAGATACCGAGCTTTGGAATTTTACACCCAGTGTCACAGTCGCATCGATGGCCTGGTCGGGGAGTGGTAAGAGTGCTGCAGGCCAGATCTTTTCATCAGGAGGTGTAAAGCTGGCAAAAACATCGCCGACATTAACACCTGTATATACAGTTGACCCACCGGGTCCAGCTATCGTAATATCGAAAGGTGCCGTTCCGGCAGTAGAGCCTGTAAGGGAAAGATCAAAAGGCTGTGCATCGCAGATACCGGCCCCTGGTAATGTACCGATGGTTACAACGGGCGTAGTACAGGCCACATCGTTGATGGTGACTGACCCACTAACGACCGACCCAAGAATGGACGCCGCACTTCTTGCAGCCCGGGTTTCGTTTGGCGCCGCGTCCGTTCTAAGGGTGAGCGGACTGGTAGTTCCTCCCCCTCCGATAACTGTGAACGTGATAGACAGCACGGTAAAATCATCTGTAGGGAATCCCCCTGTTGTCGTCGCGTGATAATTTATTTGTCCGGCTGCATTGGTCGCAGTGAATGGTGAAGCTTCGAGCGGGATTGGCTTGGCAGTGAAGGCTGCGGCAATTGGATCTTCACTCATAGCCGTCACCTGCAGTTTGGTATTGTCAAACGCAAGATGGATTTCCACGTCATCTATACCCAGTGGTGGTGTAGTTCCCGTGAAATCGACATTTACCGAAATGGTAAAACTCTGCCCGACGTTACGTGTAGTAAACTGCGGATCGACCACAATGTTTACAGGCTGTGCCATAGAAACAAAGGACACAAGTAGGAAAACCAAAGTAAACAAGATGGAGAATTTTCCCTGAGGACTGGCATAGCGTCCACGGGAATGCGGAAAGTGGTTCAACGTTAGCATATGGTATTATTAAAGTGTGAATTGTTCACAATTTCCGTTGCCGGCCACAAATATCTATACCCTGGGATTGGAGGATTTTCAGTGGAGTTGGATCCTTAACCTATTAGAATACAAGCAAAGTATAATAATTTTCTTATATAAATTACTTTACAGAGTAAATTTTTTGGGGATCATTGCAGCTGTTCTATTCCCGCAAACATCTGGCGAAAGGTTTCATGTGCTGTCTTATTGCCACCCTGTGAGTCTTTTTTATCTGCATAAAAATCACGGATAAATCCAGGCGCACCCGACCAGATAGTTTGAATCATTCCCATGAAACGGGGTCGCATTTGTTTGGTAGCAGCATTTCTGAAGCCGATCATATCCTGTAGCTGGGTCAATGCCAGGTCGGGGTTTCTCCAGGGACAGGTCGCCACCCTGAAACCTTTCATGGCAAAGTATACCGCTGTCTTGTCGGCACGTTCATAGTGCCAGTCGCAGATCACCACGTCTTTGGGTATCATGTCAACAGCGGGATGGGTGTTATTATGACTTCCTTCCCACATGCCGATGCCGGTGGTATAACCGTCGATCAGGCGGTCGCCCCAAATCCAAAGCTCCTTACCGGATTTTGCCAGGTGATCACGGATCTTTGTTACTTCCCCTGCAAACAAAGCAGCTTTATCTTTTCCGCCGCAGCGCGGACATTTGGGACTACCGATATAAAATACTTCATCCATCCCTGCATGGAAAGCGTCAGCCTCGAATGCATCGACAATTTCATCTACAAGCGCAAATACTACTTTGTGCACTCCGGGATGAAGCGGGCAATAACTTTTACAATATAAGCTGTCGGCATTAGGCCATTTATAAGTCTCGGGCATCTTCACTTCAGGATTTTCGTCAAACTCAGGATAAACCCGTAACAGGTTAAGTGTACGGGTATGCCAGGATTGATGCCCGAGTAAATTGATCTGTGGAATGATCCGAATATTATTCTTTTTACAAACCGATACTATTTTCTTTACCTGTTCTTTTGATAACGCGGAACTATCGCGCAGTTCAGGATGTGATACATACTGGTAGTTGTAATCAACACGAAGGATCAACGTATTGATATGACGTGGGGCAAGTTCTTTTTCAATAAAATGGGTGAAGGAATCGACATAATAAGCCGGCGGTGCGGCAATAGCGAGGCCTCGTGTTGGTAACAGGCTATCCAAAACACTCTGGGAAAATGATGTTTTGATCAGAGATATGGAGACAAGCAATAAAAGCAGCAGGAGTTTTTTCGTATTCAACATGCCTAAATATAGCGAAATATTCAATCGATGTATTCCGCAAACCGTTCGTGAAAACCCTATTGACCGGGTTGTGTAAAGTACTCGATTATATCGGGCGTGTTTGATACTAACATTTGAATCTCAATACAATTACCGCAGGGTTGACTTTTAATGCTCACTTTACCTGCGTCGCCCGGACACAATTTTTGAAAATGATTGGTCGTTAGAGTTGCAATCCAATATTTGTAAAACCAATATCCATAGTATGGACAACCTTTACCCTAACGACCAGGCTCATATTGCCGAGGAATTTCATTTTATTGATGAGCATATTACCCAAACCGCGCAGCTGGCTTTTCTAAAAATCAATTCTTACAAACTCTCTTTGATCAACGCGGCATTTTGCATGAGTCGCGACGAACTGGAAAGTATAATAAAAAACAGCCTCTTCAACTACACAGCACCCGCTGATATTTTATCTGACCTTGGATTTTACAGTTCCAGCGTGAACAACTAGTAACCGATCCGAAGCTGTTTTTTGTCAAGCGTTAGATATGTACGGCAGCTTTTGATTTGTGCTTATTCTTACTTTTTTCTTTCCTGCTCTTCAGGTCATCAGCTGTGGGTTCCCCCAGGATAATATTCCCGAAACTTGACTTAATTTCAATCTTAGCCGCGCCGGAGCCTCCTTCAAAGGTCCTGTCCGAATCGGGTCCATATTTATCAGGAGTATCCGTACGTTTTACACCGGTTGAAGTGCGGTCCACGAAATTCCCGAAACTAGTTGCTACTTTATAGCTGGCTGAAAGACTTCCCGGTTTGATGTTAACGGAACTGTAGGATTCATTTAAAGTAAGTGAACTAAGCTGGCTGCCGAGATTTATGCTGGTGGCATCGCAAAATTCAAGGTTTATTTTGTTCTTTCCTGCGAGGTTGCTAATGTCAATCTTTGAAAATTTAAAGCTGGCATCGAGGTTCGAAACGCTTTTTACTTTTGCGCTACCAAATTCAACACCCATCTTTTTTACATTCGCCAGGTTACCGGTCGTGAGATCGCCGAACTTACTGGTGAGAGATACGGCGCCAGTGTAATCGGGCAAAATAGTATTACCAAAACTGTTCTCGATCTCAAGCGCAACCGATACAGGGAGTCTCACCTCGTAATCAATGCTCATTGTCGATTTGCAGTTTTTACAATTATCTGTCTTCCCTTTTTTGTTATCAATTTTAGTTTCAAATTCCACCTTGTTACCCTGTTGGCGGTCGCTGACGCTGATAGCATCAAAGATCTTCTGTGCCATATCCTGCTGGTTGGCGCTGGCTTCAATATGGATATCAACTTTTATCTCGTTTTTATCCCAGGGGATCACGTTTACATTTCCAAAACTATTTTCAATGGCAAGCTGGTTACCCGAAGCAGGATATGTCTTGGAAATATTTTTCTCCTTTACAAATTCGAATCTTTTTCTTTCTTTACTTTTCTCATCCTGTGCGCCCGCGACGAAGCTGCCGAGTAAAAATGCCAGGCTAAGTACGGGGTAAATTAATTTTTTCATCTTTTAAGGTTTTGTCTGTTTTAAATTCATTAAGTATTTGCAATTGCTTGGACAGTAGTTCTGCCTGTAGCTGGAGGTTCTGCAACATGGCACGGATGATCACTTCACGGTTTGGTGTGCTCAGGGCTTTTGTTTTTAAAACACGGTAAGAGCTATCCAATGCGGCCAGGTCTTCCGAGAATTGGCTATATAGCTCGGGTTGGTCCTGCGTGATGGCTTTTAGCGCTTTTTGCTGGGTTTCGATCGTCTCGTAGATCCGTTTTGCTTCAACAGCAAACCCGGGTTCCATCTGGCCGATCTCTCCATTGATAATCTGTTCGCCCGGGGTAGGCCTCGATTCCTTTGCCAGGTCATTTCCCGTTTTTTCTTTTGCCAGGAGGAAATAAAGTGAAACAGCTACTATAAAAAAAACAGCCGCTGCCGCCGACCACCTGTAAAGACGCTTTACCGGAATTTGTTTTTCGGGCTTTCTTATCCGGATCGACCGTTCGACCTCTCGCCAGGCTGATGGTGGAGGAAGATGATCGTCAAACTCCGATCGGTTTTCGGTTATGAATCTTTTTAATTCTTTACTCATGTTGTTTCGCTTTTTTCAACAACTCCAAAAGTTTTTGTTTGCCACGTATATATTGCGTACGAACAGTAGAGTGACTTATTTTAAGGATCTCCGAAATTTCCTCGTGGTCATAACCTTCTACCAGGTAGAGCGATAACACAGCCCTGTAACCATCCGGCAGGCTGGATATCGCACCTTTAACTGAGTTGACGGTAAGTTCGATCTCATCTTCCCCTGCTGCATCTTCCTCCGCCATATTCTCAGCTTCTAACATGAGTTCAGTAAAACTGACCCGCCGTTTCCTCAGCAGCGCGATACTTTTATAAACCACAATTTGTTTTAGCCAGGCCCCGAAAGTGGAACGGCCCTCAAATGACCGAAGCTGTTCAAACGCATCTATAAACGATTCCTGCAGTATGTCTTCGGCATCGGCGCTGTTGCCCGTTATCCGAAGGGCGGTATTGTACATAGCTTTGGCATACCGGTCATAGATCTGGCGATAAGCCGAGACATCGCCCTCGATACATTGCTGCACCAGCTCGTTTACGGGAGGTATGTTTAAGGTCAGCTCCAGGTATTTGGTTTTATATAAAGTAAACCATTACTCAACAATGTTGCATCAGCCTGAAATTTTTTTCCGGAAGCGGTCGCTTTCATGGATATCCGGGGCAGGGACAGCCTTATCCGGGTACGGCATCCCTGCACTCAGGTAGACCTTCTATGGGCAGGTTAGTGACTTTACGAGGGGAGGGGATTTATAGGGTGAATATTGTTTGAAAGGCCTGATGCCGGTATTATATTGTGTTAGTAACCGATGGGAAAATATCCGGTTGTTTTTAACGTTTGAAGTATCATCCAATCTATGAAAAATCTGAAACTGACTGTCGCCAAATTCAGCCTTTTGGTAATACCTGTTCTGGGGTTAACATTACATACAGGCTGTGAAGCAGCTACCCAACCTGTGGATACTGATGTAGCGATCCTGAAAACAGCAGCAACCCGGGAACCTCATGAGCCAGCTGTAGTGCCGGTTGCCCCGGTCAGCCATACTGCCAATGCTGCAGAAATTCTAAGCCGTCCGGAGGTACCGATACTGTGTTATCACCAGATCCGGAATTACAGGTCATCGGATTCAAAGACATCGCGGGTTTATATCGTGCCGGAGGCCGATTTTCGTCAGCAGATGCAGACGCTCGCCGACAGTGGATATAAAACCATACTCCCAGGGGAATTATACAATTATCTGACAACCGGTACTCCGATCCCCGGGAAATCTTTTATGATCACTTTTGACGATAGTCGCGCAGACCAGGTGACTGCGGCATTGCCTGAATTGAACAAACATGGGTTCAAAGCTGTATTTTTTATCATGACCGTTGCACTCAACAAGCCGGGTTATATGACAAAAGAACAGGTCAGGCAATTATCGGACGAAGGGCATGTGATCGGTTCCCATACCTACGACCATAAAAACGTCAAACAATATAATTCCGACGATTGGGTGGACCAGGTACAAAAGCCTTCCATACAATTGCAAACCATCACCGGAAAGCCCGTCGAATATTTTGCCTATCCCTTTGGACTCTGGAACAAGGAGGCGATCGCAAAGCTGAAGGACCATGAATTCAAAGCGGTATTCCAACTGGCCGAAAGTCGCGATGAAGAGGATCCCCTGCATAGCATTCGCCGTATCATCGTTCCCAACTGGAGCGGTACTTCGTTGATAAAGGCAATGAAGCGTAGCTTCCGTTAGCTAGTCTTTAGTTGGTAGTCTTCAGGGCTCATTTGGCCACAGATTTCACGGATTGCACTGATT
>JAEYVW010000286.1 GCA_023429365.1 Bacteroidota bacterium | reverse complement strand
ACGGTATTGCTGCCACTGAAAGCTTTTTTCAATTTCTCATACTGGGATGTGATTTTTTCCGCGTGATAAACATACACAGGTGTACCAAATTCATTGGCCACGTCTATTAACTGCTCCGGGGATAAATTTTCAGGCATAGTAGGCGAAGATAAAAAAGGCGATGATTCGCTCCAAAATCACATGTGCCTGGAAGCGTTGAAGAATGCGTTAGCATTTAAAATTAATTATCACTGCTATCTTCTGCTTTGTCGACGAGTTCTCCTTCTTCTGTTACAGAAAGCATCACATCGTCGTTTCCGTTTTCTTCTGACTCGGTTTCGGTCGATTCTTCGGCTGTTCCTTCATTCTTTACGATTGTTGGTTCAACCACCTGGTCGGCCAGCACCTCTTTGATCCGGGGAAGATCATCGGCAGAATTGATACCAAAATAATCCATAAAAGTTCGGGAGGTGCAATATACCAGCGGATGACCTGGCAGCTTTTCGTTGCGGCCGCTGATAATGATCAGTTCTTTCTCCAGTAATTTTTGAACCGCATAATCAGAACTCACACCCCTGATCGATTCTATTTCTCCTTTTGTGACAGGTTGCTTGTATGCGATGATCGCAAGGGTTTCCAGCGCCGCTGCGGACAATCTTTTCAGGTATTTATCACCATTAAGCTGGGCGATCGTTTTATGATAATCCTTCTTGGTAAGGAACTGCCATCCGCCGCCGCTTTGCCTCAGTTCAAAGGGATAGAACTCCGAGCTATATTTTTCAGTAATACCTTCAATAGCCGTTTCTACCTGGTCGAGTGTGACTTTATCTTCCATAAAACCAAACGCATTATTCACTAATTCGGTAATATCCAGACTTGTCAATGGCTTATCGCTTGCAAAGATCAATGCTTCAATATGCGGTATCAGATTAGTAATTTCCATAACACTAAAAAGGGTGAATGAATCTCACCTTAAAGCGATTAATTTAAAAAAGGTTCAATAATAATACCAAGGCGACGAAAATACACCCTCAGGTTTGCAGGTGAAAACGCAGTTATCAACATTTTAAAACAAGAAAAACAGAATGGGGAAAACCACCTGACTAATGACTCCCGACTCCGAACTAACGACTAACCCTGTAGCGCCGCGGCACCGCTTACGATCTCGGTCAATTCAGTAGTGATAGCAGCCTGGCGGGCCCTGTTATAAGATATCTTCAGGGATCGCAGCATTTCATTAGCATTTTCGCTGGCTTTATCCATGGCGGTCATGCGGGCCCCGTGCTCGGAAGCATTTGAATCCAGTACCGCTTTATATAATTGCGTATTGAGAATTTTCGGCATCAGCTCCGTTACCAACTCCTCTTTGGAAGGATCATAGATGAAATCAGATTTCTTCTCACCCTCTTTTTTCTCAACTTTAGGAATAGGTAAGAATCTTTCTACCTTGAAAATTTGGGTTGCCGCATTTTTGAACTGGCTGTAAACGATCTCAATCACATCAAACTGCTTTTCCTCGAAAGCCTTCATAGCGGCCTGCGAAGCTTTCTGCACATTCTCAAAATTGAGGTGCAGGAAAATGTCTTTATGCGTCGCGTCGGTTTTATAATTATTCTTCAGGAAATGCTCGTATCCTTTTTTACCGATACTCCAGATGGTCAGGTTACCTTTTTTCTGCTGTTCAGCATATTTTTCAGCAATTGTAGCTTTTGTCAGCTTAATGATGTTGGCATTAAAAGCGCCGGCCAGTCCGCGATCACTGGTGATTACGATCAGCAAAACCTTTTCAACGGTACGTTCATTGGCCAGTGACATTCCGACCTCACCTTCGCTGCTGCTTACAATATTGCTCAACAGTTCCTGCAGCTTCTGTGCATAGGGCCGCATTTGTACGATGGCGTCTTGTGCCCGGCGCAATTTGGCCGCGCTCACCATTTTCATGGCTTTGGTAATTTGCTGCGTACTCTGTACTGATTTGATACGGTTACGTACTTCTTTAAGTTGTCCTGCCATTTTGGAAGTTTTAAAGGCCCGGCCGCCCGAAATTGGGAATAAACCGTGTCTTTGAGGCCGCAAAGGTATGGGCTGCGGGCTGATTTTCCATATACAAATTCAAATTTGAATACAGGGTGGATAAAGGGTGAAAATGCCGCTAACTTCCTGGTTCACCCTTCTGTTCTTCAGCCTGTAAAAGCTCAAATGATCGCTTGAGATTGTACGAAATGGTCAGGCTGCCACCTGCCGGGGTAGCTTCCCGAAGAGCTGCATTCTTTTCCCGGTAAATTTCAAGAAAAACCGGGCCATCTCTCAGTCTGCCGAGTTCAGCCTGGCTGATGACGATGCGGCCGTTCCGAACTGTATCAAATATTTCGATCCCCCTACTATAGAAGCTTGTGTCGTTCATTAAAACGTGGATTTGCTGCGTACTGTCCACTCCACCCAGCTCCAAAACCAGGTCCTGCCGTGAGAGCTTTGACGGCAACTCCTTCAATAATACCGGTTGCACAAAGTTGAATTCCTCCGTATAAGTCCGGCCTTCGCCGTCGGTGTACACAATCGAATGATCACCTACGAATTCGGGTACTGTAGTACTGGTTTCATAATATACGCCATTCATGACCGAACTATCCGGTGTAAGCTCAAGCCCGTCAAACTCCACTTTGGCAGGTGCCACCAGCGAGAATGGGTCGCCGTCAGCATCGTAATCCCTGAACCGAAGTGTAATGGTCACTACATTTCGCTCTTCATCCCCCCGGACACGGTAATCGAAGAAAGTAAGGCCAGGCTCTGTTTTCCGCTCAGGTCGCTTGTCCACAATATCGCAGCCTGTAAACAGTCCCAGGAAGATCAAAATAGAAATAATATGATGATTGAGTTTTCTCATATTTATCGGCAAGTCTGCAAGAGTAAGTTAAAAGGAGGGACGGCTCGGACAATGATTGTCCAGTCATCCACGAAGGCTTTGCAATATAAGCACTTATGATTTTATCATTCGTGTAATTTTGCGTTATAACCATCGATTCGCCTGTTTACCCTGCCTCAATTCCATTATCTTTGCTGCCCCTGCCAAAATGACCTGGGCTATACAATAGCATCCTTTTTGACCGGGTAGTAAATCTTGTTTAACAGAAATCTACAATTCCAATAATACAACATATGATTGGTTTTTTTTCAAAACTGTTTGGTAACAAATCGGATAAGGATGTAAAGAGAATCTTACCCGTCGTTCAAAAGGTCAACCAGTTTTTCTCAGAATATGCTTCCCTGAGCAACGATGATCTCCGTAATAAGACACAGGAATTTCGCCAGAGAATAAAGGCCCACTTAACTGCCACCGATGAAGCGATAGCATCGAAAAACCGCGAGGCGGAAGGACTTAGTTTCAGCGACCTGCTTGGAAAAGATGCGATCTACCAGGAAGTGGATAAACTGAAAAAAGAGCGTGACAAAAAAATTGAGGAGATATTAAATGAAATCCTTCCGGAAGCTTTTGCTGTGATTAAAGAAACAGCGCGCCGCTTTAAAGAAAACGAGGAGGTTGTTTCAACTGCAACAGATCTGGACCGCGACTTTAGTGTAAAGAAAGAATATATCAATATTGATGGCGATAAGGCTATCTACAAAAATAAATGGACCGCCGGTGGTACCGAGGTGACCTGGAACATGGTACACTATGATGTGCAGTTGATCGGTGGCGCCGTGCTACACTCCGGTAAGATCGCGGAGATGGCAACGGGTGAAGGTAAAACACTTGTTTCTACCCTGCCTGCCTACTTGAATGCTTTACCTGGAGAGGGTGTTCATATTGTGACGGTGAACGATTACCTGGCACGTCGTGACCAGGAATGGAACGGGCCGATCTTTGAATGGCTTGGCCTGAAAGTAGATTGTATCGATAAACACCAGCCCAACACCGAAGAAAGGAGAAGAGCATACCTGGCCGATATCACATACGGGACCAACAACGAATTTGGTTTTGATTACCTCCGCGATAACATGGTACATACACCGGAAGAAATGGTGCAACGCAAACATCATTTCGCTATGGTGGATGAGGTCGACTCCGTATTGATCGATGATGCGCGTACGCCTCTCATCATTTCCGGACCAGTACCAAGGGGTGAAGACCAGCAGTACCATGTACACAAACCAAGGATACAACAACTGGTACAGGAACAGGAGCGTATTGTTCGTCATAGCCTAAATGAAGCAAAAAAGCTTTTTGAAAAAGGGGAAGACGATGCCAAGACCGGCGGTCTGCACCTGTTCAGGGCTTATCGCGGTCTCCCCAAATACGGACCGCTGATCAAGTTCCTCAGTGAACCTGGCAACAAAGTGAAATTGCAGAAAGCAGAGAACTACTACCTGCAGGATCAGATGCGCAATATGCATATCGTTGATTCGGAACTTCTATTTCATATTGAAGAGAAAAATAACTCGGTTGAGCTCACCGACCAGGGATTGAATGCAATTACGAAGTCAGGTGAGGATCCCGAATTTTTTGTTTTACCCGACATTGGTGTAAAACTGGCCGAGGTTGAAAAAAGTGAAAGCAGCGCGGAAGAAAAATTATTGCAGAAAGAAGCTTTGCTCAACGACTATTCGCAAAAAGCTGACAGGATCCATACGGTACAACAATTGCTAAAAGCCTATACGCTTTTTGAAAAAGATGTAGAATATGTGATCATCGATGGCGCCATCAAAATCGTGGATGAGCAAACCGGTCGTATCATGGAAGGTCGCCGCTATAGTGATGGTCTGCACCAGGCGCTGGAGGCAAAGGAAAATGTAAAGATCGAAGCAGCTACTCAGACCTATGCGACGATCACACTACAGAATTACTTCAGGATGTATCACAAGCTGGCGGGTATGACGGGTACTGCGGAAACTGAAGCAGCGGAGTTGTGGAGTATCTATAAACTGGACGTGGTTTCTATTCCAACCAACCTCCCGATGGTCCGCCAGGACAGGCAGGATCTTGTATATAAAACCAAACGCGAAAAGTTCAGGGCAGCGATTGACGAGATTGAAGCGCTTCGAAATGCCGGAAGGCCGGTACTTGTGGGTACCACTTCGGTGGAGGTAAGTGAATTGCTAAGCCGCATGCTGCAACAAAAAAAGATCGCGCATAATGTTTTGAACGCGAAACAACACGCCCGGGAAGCGCAGATCGTCGCAGAAGCTGGTTTGGCCGGCGCAGTTACCATCGCCACCAACATGGCAGGTCGCGGTACGGATATCAAGCTCGGGCCCGGCGTGAAAGAAGCCGGTGGCCTTGCGATCATCGGTACGGAAAGACATGAAAGCCGGAGGGTCGACAGGCAGTTGCGTGGACGTGCCGGTCGCCAGGGTGATCCAGGTAGTTCGCAGTTCTATGTTTCGCTTGAAGACGACCTGATGCGTATGTTCGGCAGTGAGCGTATCGCTTCGATGATGGATAAACTTGGTTACAAGGAAGGCGATGTGATCCAGCACAGCATGATCAGTAATAGCATCCAGCGTGCACAGAAGAAAGTGGAGGAAAACAACTTTGGTATCAGGAAACGCCTGCTGGAATATGATGATGTGATGAACAAACAGCGTAACGTAATCTATGGAAAACGCCAGCACGCCTTGTTTGGAGAGCGCCTTGCACTGGACCTCGACAACGCGTTTTCTGTAGTGACAGAAGGCCTGATATCCGGTTTCCGCGAACAGGAAGATTTTGAAGGATTTAAGATGGCCTGTATTGTGAACTTCGGCCTGGAAACAAAAATTGAGGAAGAAGAATTTAAGAAAGGTGATATAAACTCGGTCATTGATAAATTATATGCTGAAGCTACTGGAGCTTATGCCGCTCATAAGGAAGCCCTGAAAACACAGGCTATTCCCGTTTTTAAAAATATCCGCCTTACTCAGGGCAGCCAGATCGAAAACGTGGTAGTGCCGTTTTCTGATGGAAGAAAAGGACTGAATGTCCTGGTTTCCCTCGATAAGACACTTAATACAAACGGTGAAGAGCTTGTTCATGCTCTTGAAAAAACCATTACCCTGGCTGTGATCGATGATGCATGGAAAGAACACCTGCGGGCGATGGATGACCTCAAGCAAAGCGTACAAACCGCCTACCTGGAACAAAAAGACCCCCTGGTGATCTATAAAGTGGAGGCGTTCCAGCAATTTAAAAACATGGACGCGGAAGTGAACAAGGATATTGTGACCTTCCTTACCCATGCGGCCATTCCCGTACAGCAGGAAAATGCCCCACTGAAAGAGGGCCGTCCACAAAAGACCGACTACAGTAAGATGCGGGCCAACAAAGAGGAAGTGGATGCAGCGGGTGAAGACTATGCTGCCAATGAGCGGGATCGCTTTGAACCCGGAGGTCCCGGTACAGCGGTGAAACAGGAACCCGTTAAGGTAGGGCCTAAGATCGGTCGAAACGATCCCTGCCCCTGCGGAAGCGGAAAGAAATACAAGAATTGCCACGGTAAGGAGGCATAAAACGCTATTATGTCGGTATGAGATATCTGGAAATACCCAGGAAATTAACATTTATTAAAAACAGGTATTTTTACTATTGCAGAATCGTAAAGTCGACATTAGATTTGTGTTAGTTACGACGCAGAAATCGAACAACTCGCATAAACTCCGACACTGATCGGATCAAAATATCAACAATGGACGGTTGGAAAAGAACGGCCCCGGATAATTCCGGGGCTGCTTTTTTTTGTATGCTCGAAGCTGGATACCAGATACTAGATGATGGAACTGTGTGATATTTAGCATTACGATGGCGTCCCGGCATCTAGAACGGCTTCTTAATGTTGTATTTCTGGTTATAGCGCTCGTTGAGAAGTCTGTGTTTATCGGTCAGGTCGATCTTACGTCCCTGGATAAATGCATCAGTCACTACACTGGTCCTCATATCCAGGATATCGCCTTCGCTGATCACGATATTGGCATCCTTTCCCTCTTCCAGGCTTCCGGTCTTGTCGGCTACACCGAGGATCTTGGCTGCATTAAGAGTGATCGCCTGGAGTGCTTCTTCCTGGGTAAGACCATATGCGGCGGCAGTTCCCGCATTGAATGCGAGGTTACGTCCGCGGGTCTGGCCGTCATCATCGGAAATCGAAAAGAGTACGCCGGCTTTTTGGAGAGCTGCGGCGGTTTTGTAAGGCTGATCCACATCGTCATCATCGAGTGTCGGTAAACTGTGAGACGACTGGAGAACAACCGCCACATTGTTTTCTTTCAACAGGTCGGCAACCTGCCAGCTATCGCTTCCGCCCACTATTACGAGGTCAAAACCAAACTCTTTTGCCATGTCCAAGGCCACCATGATCTGGCGGGCAGTATTTGCATGGACATATAATTTCTGGGTTTTGTCGAACAGTTTTTTTGTTGCTTCAAACTTAATATTGGTCACGTCTTTTGAAGGCGCCGCATGATATGCTTTTGCTTCACGGAAAAAAGTTTTCACCTCTTCCATTTTGTCCAGGCCTTCTTTCACTGGGTCCGAATTAGACTGTGG
>JAEYVW010000281.1 GCA_023429365.1 Bacteroidota bacterium | reverse complement strand
AAGGAGAAAATAAAGGAACCGAGGACTTAGACCTTGTCTTTTCCGTTTTCGACCTGGAGCATCTATATGAAATTCTATCTGGCAAAGCCATCGATATCGTCCAGCCTTTACGGCAGATGCCCTATGGAAAGGAATTCTATATAGCGGATCCGGACGGATATATGATTTGCTTTTTCGAAGCCTCTTGATTTCCAGGAAATGTTGGGCTGGTATTTGACCTGGGCGAAGGAAAATTAAGTCTATAATGCCCGAGCATATAAGATTTTATATGTTCGACTTGTCCTACAGAATACAGGTTGATCGATAAAAATTCTACCTGATAGCTATCGGGTCAAATTCATATCTTGGCTCAGCCTTAGCTATTGGAAATCGCAACCGGGCAAGTTTGTGGGACATTATCCGCAAGCTAACGTAGCTAGACTTATGACTCAGAAAATATCACAAAGACTTTTAGAGATCGTGGATTCACTTCCGCTTAAAAATGGAATCAGGATTCTGGAAATTGGTTGTGGAACAGGGGTCGCAGCAAGAGAAATAGCAAGTCGCCTCGATAATATTTATATTTTAGGTGTCGACCGTTCACAAAAAGCTATTGAACAAGCCATAAAAAACTCAAAGACACAAATCGAAAATGGCAAGCTAAATTTCCTTCAGGCAAAGGTTGAAGCATTGGAACTTCCAAAATATGAAAAAGAATTTGATATCGCCTTCGCCCTCAGAGTTGGAGCACTGGACGGACGACATCCCGAAATTGAAAGGGAAAGCATTTCAAGAATAGCAAAGACATTAAAAAAGAATGGGAAGCTATTTATTGACGGGGGAAATCCGTTAAAAGAAATTAAACTTAACAATTTATGACTACAAGACTGGTAATCTTAACCCTGGCAATCCAAATATTTTCATTGAGTGCAAATGGGCAAAAGCCCACTTGCAAATCCCTGCATACCGGCTCATTTAAAATCGTTTCAAAGGAAGTTGGAACCACCTTTATTAAAAGGACAGCAAAACTACAAACCGAAAAAAATGACGAGTTAGGCTATGAGGTTATATTTGATATTGTCTGGCTTAATGAATGCACTTATGAACTAAGACCCAAAAAATTAATCAAAGGCGACCCATCTATAATGGGTGATGGAACGCATGTTGTAAAAACCAGGATAAAAGAAATATCGAACAATAGCTATATAGCTGAGACATCCGCTAGTTTTGGTACCGGGACATTCGATTTTGTTGTTGAGATCATAAAATAAATCTTCCCTTTGCTAAATGAGCCTGCCTCCACCAGGCGCTGGCGCCAGCGGCAAACTTTTTGATAGTGATTCAATTTTTAAAATCTGGTTAAATTGAAACCATTAATAGTTTTGCTCGCAACGTTCGTTATTTCACTACTTGCCACAAAACTGGTGGCCGACAGGTATGATTATACCCTGGCGGGAGTTATAGCCATGGCAGTGATGCTGGTATTTACATCGATAGGACATTTCGTATTTACAAAAGGGATGCTGATGATGATTCCCAGGTTCATCCCATTTAGGAAAGAACTGGTATATATAACCGGGATAATTGAAATAGCAGCTGCCGTGGGTCTTCTCATTCCCAGGTTCAGGGAAATGACAGCCTGGTTACTGATCGTGTTTTTTATTTTACTGCTTCCTGCCAATATCTATGCGGCAACCAGGCAGGTGGACTATCAGAAAGGAACACTGGAAGGACCCGGAACAACTTACCTCTGGTTTAGAGTGCCATTACAGATCCTGTTTATACTTTGGGTATACTTTGCCGCGATTGAGGGGTTTAAGTAACCAACCTTTAAATACAAACACTAGTTGGTGGGCGATATATTGATCGCCAGCAATTCTTCCCAACTTTCGTATATTAGTTCACCAGCAGTTATACGTTCCCGAAGGTCATCGGGTACCGCTGCTGTTTCAATCCGTGTGACGATAGTAGCATCTCCGGCAATACACGCCTGTCAATTATAAACACACCAATATGACCTGTAATCTCTACGGCCACATCAGATCGTCTGCCTTTTTGGGCGTACTACTAACGCTGTCGGCGTTAACCATGGCGCAGGATGGCACAATCTACCCGCTCAGCGCGCCATCCGAACCAAACGCAATACCACTTGGCACCGGTGGTGTCGCTAATCAGCCCGCAACGGAGTCCTGGTTCCGCCAGTGGGGTGATCCCATGGCAAGGAACATTACCAAAGCTACGCTTACTCCCTTTCTTCCTAAACCAGGTACCGCAAATGGCGCCGCTGTGATCGTTGCCCCGGGTGGCGGTTTCCGGTGGCTCTCGATGGGCAACGAAGGCTGGGAAGTTGCACAGGCCCTCGCCGACAAAGGGATTGCCGCATTTGTGCTCAAATACCGGCTTTTCCCCACTCACGAATCGCTTGATTCCTTCTCCGCGTGGATGAATCGCCCTCGTTTTGGTCCTCCGGCCGATACTTCCAAAACAGCACCAGCACCACCAAGACCGCCACAGATCGATCTGTCAAACCAATTACAGGATGCAGAGACTGCTTACGCCATGATATTGAAACGCGCCAGGGAATGGGGTGTTGATACCAGCAGGATCGGTATGATCGGCTTTTCCGCCGGCGCCGGTCTCACGATGCATTCCACGCTCAACTCAAAGACCATGAAACTGGCTTTTATTGGGCCTATTTATGGTGGCATGGGACCGGTGGAGGTCCCGAAAAATGCACCGCCGATGTTCAGTGTTATCGCCACCGACGATTTTCTTTTCGGCGGTAAGTTCGGTGTGATCGAATCCTGGTTCAAAGCGGGCATACCTGTCGAGTTTCATCTCTACCAGAACGGTGGTCATGGTTTCGGTCTTGGTAATCCCAACAGAACAAGTAACCGCTGGTTTGATGCATTTATACACTGGCTGGATGTTAACGGTTTTCTGAAGACTAAATCCAAATAAATAATTCCCTGGAAATATTGTAAAGGAACCCTGGCTGATAGAAGTCCGGGTATTATTATCATTGCATTGGTAAAATAGCGAGGGTGCAATAAAATCGGAGTATTTTGCCAATGCCTCAACATTGCAGGCATTGCGAATCACATAGCAAACAGAACTTAATCATTACCTATATGGCGACTTTACTGGAAGATATCAGATCACAATCCGAATGGATTATAAGAGCATTTGCTGCGGATGGTTTTAAACTGGACTATACCATTGACAGTATCATTGAAATAGATCGATTTTTCAGTAAGAACATGAAGAACGGGCGGCCCCGTAAAGGAGGGCGGCTTTATGGAAAAGGATACGGACCCATTTTATTTTCAATTGGCGCATATGTTGGCGAGACGATCATCCATAATGTAAAGGGTTCCCAATGGATAACTGATGACAATGATCCGCAGGGAGAATTAAAGGTTTCCTTAAAACTACCAGACGGCACAGAACTCTGGCCTATTCAGAAAGTAATGAGAAGATTCCAAAATGGCAGCGAAGACGCTATATATCCCTATGCCCACATGGTAACAAAAACCTTTACAGATTTGCCATTTAACGAAGAGTTTTGGAAAATTCCTGCAGACACCGCGGAGTCCGGCCAAACCAAACCGTGGTGGAAATTTTGGTAATCCGAAACAGCCCGTCACAAACAATGAACCTGATCCTGGACCGAGGCCAGGCGTGCATTAAGATAATAATCACTGGCATAAGAACATCTTTTGCAAACCCAGTTAAAAATATTCCCGCTTGCCCTGGTAACGCTAACAATAATTGTTTGCGGGCTGGTTTTTATCAGTTTCGGCTGGATCTCCTTTGCAACTTTTACAGAACGACCGGGTATTTATGGAAACTATTACCATTATTATCAAACTGACAGGATCTTATTTGGCACATATAATCTTATAGTGGCAGCAGGTGCACTGCTGACAATCATCAGGCTTATTTTCCTCCTTCTTAAATATGATAAGGCAAAAATGAAGAAGGCTGCTATTCAAACTGCCATCTTTTTGGTAATACTAATAATATGCGAATTTTATTTAAGCACTCGCTATATTGGAAAGGGTTAATCTATAAAAATAAACGAGTCGGGAAATATGCCGCTTCTAATTTTACCTGCCCCTAGTAATTCTGCTCAACTTTCGTAAATTGGTTCAGCAACAATAACATGGTTCCTGATAACTATTGGGAACCGGCACTTCGCCAGGCCGTTTCGCTTACACTTATACGATACCATTATGTACCGTCAGCTTATCAATAGAATAAAGCAATACATACCGCTTAATGATAAAGACCTATCAATAATTGAAAGTTTATTTACTGAGCGAATTTTATCCAAGGGAGATTTGCTTCTAAAGGAAGGTAAAATTTGCAGGGAACTTGGCTTTATTTAAATGGGACTTATGTGCTAATATGTAACACAGGACGGAAATGAAGTGGTGCATAATTTTGCAGACAGTCTTTTGCTGCATAATCCGTCACTGCGCCAAACTCAATTTCAGTTAGCGGCCCTGCCAAAGCGCCCAGGCAAGTTTAGATTGTAATAATGAACAAATAACTAAATAGGAATATAATGAAACGAGGAAACTTTATTTCTACATCACTTGCACTCCTTCCACTTAGTATTTTTGCCAGAATCAAAACTAAAATTCTTATGAGAACGGACAAGGGATTTAAGGTAAAGGCGGGGGAAGCCAGATTTGGCGAACATTATAAAATGAAAGGAGTCACCCTAAATAACCTGGACATCAAAATTTCCGGGACTGACACTGATAATGATCTAGCTGTGTTTGAGCAAACAGGTTTAACACCATATGGCGGACCTCCCTTGCACATTCATCCATTCCAGGACGAATGGTTCTATGTCATTGAAGGCGAGTATCTGTTTCAGGTAGGTGACGATAAATATCAAATGAAATCGGGCGACACAATTTTTCTCCCAAGAAATGTTCAACATGCTTTTATTCAACTGACGGAAAAAGGAAGGATGATCGTTTCCTATTTGCCGGCAGGAAAAATGGAAGCATTCTTTAAGGTGACGGACAAATGGACTTCTCCACCTACAAAAGAAGAAATAGCAAAAGTATTTGAAGACCATGACATGAAAGTTGTTGGAGCGCCATTGAAAGCTAACTAATGTAAAACCACGAACTGTAAACAGCATACCTGGGTCAATCTTTCACCCACTGCAATAACAACTCCAATCAAATGAGAATATGAACATTCCAATTAATGAAAATGCGCCCGTAAAATCAAGAAATCAAATTGAAATACAAGCGCCAATAGATACAATATGGAAAACACTTGTTGACATTAAGAACTGGACTAAATGGCAAAAGGCAGTTACAGAAACGATAGTAGGCGAAATTATTCAAGAAGGGACAGTCTTCAAGTGGAAATCTGGGGGGCTTTCCTTTAAATCCAAAATTCATACATCAAAACCAAATACAGAGTTTGGCTGGACTGGAACTACCGTCGGGGCAAGCGCAATCCATAACTGGACTTTCATAGAAAAAGGTAACATTACAATTGTTGTTGTAGAAGAGAGTCTTCAAGGTTTGTTCCCAGGATTATTTAGTGGCTATTTTCAGAAGAAACTGGATTCTGGTGTTTTGGCAAATCTATTTGAACTCAAGACAGAATCCGAAAGACGAAGCAAATAACTGCCGCCAACAAATTAATATGCGTACAATTCGTTAACCTGGCTGTTCGCTCTCCAATCCGGACTGTGAAATCTGGGTTGAGCATTAGAATTTGACTTCAGCTTTATATCTTTACCCGGCTCATGACCGGGGCAGGCACATCACAAGGCCGGGTGACAGTTGCACGAACCCGATAGTTATCGGTAATCCGGCGCTTCGTCCAGGTTATGGCGTTGGCAGCTATTACCCAAAAATCCTGGACTAAATCATGCGTAAATTAATTCTGATACTTATCACTTTCCTGCCTCCCTTTTACTTATCGGCGCAAAGTTGCGATTGCGTAGCACAGTTTAGGTTTGTGAAAAGTTATTACGAAAAAAACAATCCTGCTTTTCAAAAAATTAAGACTGATACAAAAACATACCAGGCATATGCTGCAGATGTGCAGGGGTTAACAAAAAAGATAAAGAAAGAAGTATCAATAGAACGTTGTATTGTATGGCTGGAAAAATATGTTACACTTTTAAAAGACCATCATAGCGGTATCGATATCAATATTAAACGTTTGCAACTGGATTTTAATTCGCCTGAGGTCATTGACAGCTTTAAAAAGACCAATGCTTACCGGGCGTTTAAAAAGATAAAGGTTGATAGCATGGATTTGTATTCACAGCTCCTCTCCAAATCTTCATCGGATATAGAAGGAGTTTATACAAATGGCGGCAACGTCACTTTTGGGATATTGCAGAATAAAACGAACCACTATGTCGCTATTATTCTGAAAAAAAACAAGTTGCTTGATGTAGGACATATATTACTGGAACTTGAAGCCACCAATTATCCTTTTCTTTTTAAAAGCATTTATAATACAGGCTTACTGGGATTTAATGTTCAGAAGGTCTATAAGACTGTGGAAGTAAAAAATGGGAAAATTCCCGTTTACGGATTTTCCAAAACCCCCATCCAGCCAGAGGAAGAGCAATCTGCATACAGCTTTAAAGAACTGGATGAACAAACGAACTATCTTAAACTTACTTCATTTGATTATACCCTGAAAGAAAAGCTCAATGTCTTTTATAAAACAATAGACAGTACCATCACCCATAAGCCATACCTTATCATTGATTTACGAGACAACAATGGCGGCTCGGAGGAATGCTATTTTAACCTGCTGCCTTATGTATATACCCACCCCCTTAAAATAGATGAAGTGGAACTGTGGGTTTCGCCGGAGAATATCAAACAATATGAAAAATATCAAAACAGCAATAGTGAGTTGATTAGCAGAATGAAATCAGCTCAGGCATACAGTTTTATTCCGCAGGTGGAAAGCCCTGTTTCTCAATGGACGATGCAGGGTTCAATCAATCCAAAGAAAGTAGCGATTCTTTTTAACCGCCACACGGCGAGTTCTGCAGAAAGCATGGTCACTTATTGCATGCAGAGCAGTAAAGTGATTACGCTGGGAGAAAACTCAGGTGGCTATCTGGGTTATGGAAATGTAATGACGACCGATACGCCCTGTGGTATCTTTTCTATTAGAAGTACCACGACAAAATACAAGAACAATAGCCGGTATGAATATGTTGGCATCGAACCCGATGTAAAATTACCTGCCGACAGTAATTGGATAGAAGCGGCAAGAAAAGCCATGCACTAATACGAACAGCAGCTAACTGTGACTTGCTATTATACAGGCTGAAGAATAAGTACTGAACACCATATTTATTAAACTTTATTAATTAACTTAAGTAACAAACCACGAGTGCCGGTTCAACGGCAATCCGACGGACGTTGTGCGTTATTGTAAAAAAACACCGAAACAAAGACAATAAATGATAAAAAGAAATTATAAAACAACAATTTTCGGATTGACATTTTTGATTTTAACAAACTACACGTCCAAAGCACAGGAGACAACTTCAGCAGTTAAAATTGTTGGGCAAATGAAAAATGTTATGTGGAAAGGACAACTTTACGGAAACATAAACCTTGACACCATATCCAACAAGGAAAATCTATACGGCTTGGGGCCAGTTGAATATTTAGCAGGAGAAATCCTGGTCATCGACGGAAAATCATATAAATCAATTGTAACTTCTGACTCGACAATGAAAGTCGAAGAAACTTACAACATAAAAGCCCCATTCTTTGG